>JAUZOU010000222.1 GCA_030706285.1 Bacteroidota bacterium | reverse complement strand
TCCTGGGGCCCGGTGACAGTTTGCTCCTCAAGTCAGGAACCACCTATGACGGCCAGCTCAAACCTCAAGGTTCAGGCAGTGTTACAGCACCAGTCTACATCGGCTGTTACGGCCAATCAGGCCATCTTTCAAGTCCTCGCATCAATGCCGGTGGCCAATATAAAGCAGCCCTGTTCCTTTACAACAATGCCTGCATAACGGTCGCCGGTCTGGAATGTACCAATACGGCTACTTCACGAATTCCCGGTCAATCTGGTGTACTCGTGGAAGCTGAAAATTCCGGAACCTTACCATCCATCACACTCAGAGATCTTTTTATCCACGATGTCAACGGGAGTCTTGTAAAAAAGCAGGGTGGCGGACAAGGCATCCAGATTGTAAACGGCGGAAAAGATATCAAATCAAGGTTCGACCACCTCCTCATCGAAAACTGCCATATCTGCCGGACCGAACGGAACGGGATCATCTTCAACAGTGATTACTGGAACCGTAAAGATTGGTTCCCCAACCTGCATGTCGTCATCCGGGGCAATTTACTCGAAAAAGTACCTGGTGACGGGATTGTCCCGTTAGGATGTGAAGGCGCACTCGTGGAGCATAACCACATGCGGGCCTGTACCCGGCTGTTGCCTGACACGGAAGCAGCTGCCGGTATCTGGCCATGGAGTTGTGACCACACAGTCATTCAATACAACGAAGTGAGCGATCACAAAGCACCCTGGGATGCTCAAGGATTTGATTGTGACTACAATTGCGTGGGAACAATCATCCAATACAACTATAGCCATGACAACGAAGGGGGCTTTCTGCTCGTTTGTTCTCCCTCCAATCAACGCATGCCTTTCAGTATCGGAAATGACAGTTCTGTCGTACGCTACAATTTAAGCGTAAACGACGGGGTCCGAACCAGCGGTATTCACGCCGGTTTCTCCCCCGCCATTCTCATTACTGGTCCGGTTACGAATACCGACATTCATCACAATACGGTCATTGTGTACCAAAAGCCGGCAGGCTGCGACCCAGACCTGATCAAGATGGACACCTGGGGCGGTGACTGGCCTTTAAAAACCACATTCACGCACAATACGTTTTATGTGAAAGATTCAGCCAGCATCGACCTGGGCAAAGATCAACAGACCATCTTCAAGGACAATCTGTTTATCGGAAACATCAGCCATCAGCCTATTCCTTTGGAATTCTCATCTTGTAAAACGATCGCCAGACAAAGAGCAGTCCAAGGAGAAAGAACGGGATCGAGACATACATGGAATAATCCAGTGCCGGATTGCTCTTCATGCCAATACAAATTTCCGTAGCCAACATGCCAAACAAGGTGGAAAACTTGATGATCGGGTTCAGTGAAACAGAAGACGTGTCCTTGAACGGATCACCCACCGTATCTCCGATTACGGCAGCTTCATGCAGCGGTGTGTTCTTTTCATTCAGATCAACTTCCACTACTTTCTTGGCATTGTCCCAACTGCCACCGGCGTTAGCCATGTAAATGGCCTGGAACAAACCAAAGACAGCAATGGAAACCAGATAAGCCACAAAGAAGTTCGGGTTCACGAATGCAAATGCCAACGTAAGAGAAATGAGAGCCAGGAAAATGTTCCACATACCTTTCTGAGCATATAATGTACAAATCCGGACAACCGATTTGGAGTCTTCCAGATCTGCTTCGCTCTTATCCAGGTTGAAGGTTCGCTTAATGTACTGAACGGCGCGATAGGCGCCTGTTGTCACTGACAGCATGGATGCACCGCTGAACCAGTAGACAACGGCACCACCACAAATCAATCCAAGAATGACAGGTGCATCTGTCAACGACAGGTGCATCAATCCAGCCTTTTCAAGCAACAAAATGATGGAGAAAATCATCGTCGTTGCCCCACAGACTGCTGTTCCGATCAAGACAGGTTTTGCCGTCGCCTTAAACGTATTACCGGCTGAATCATTGGCTTCCAGAAAATGTTTTCCTTTTTCAAAATCAGGTGTAAATCCAAAATCCCGTTCAATTTCCTGGCTGATGTCAGGTATGGTTTCTATCTGGGAAAGTTCATAGACAGACTGCGCGTTGTCAGTTACCGGTCCGTAGCTATCCACAGCGATGGTAACAGGGCCCATGCACAACAAACCGAACGCAACCAGGCCAAAGGCAAAGATGGCGGTATGAGGGCCGAGCAATGCATCAAGACCCAACCCTGCCGTCAAATAAGCGACTGCCATCAAACCGGCCAATAATAAGCCAGTCCAGAAAGCACTCAAGTTTCCGGTCACGACACCGGAAAGGATGTTCAACGATGCACCGCCTTCACGGGATGCGGTCACAATTTCCTGCACGTGCTGAGACTTGGAACTGGTAAAAATCTTGGTAAATTCCGGTATAAATAAGGCGGCCAGTATACCACAGGAAATGATGATGGCCAGTTTCCACCAGGCTGTCGGATCACTGAGATCAGACAATAGCAGGTGGCTCATGAAAAACGCAGAGCAAATGCACAAGGTAGCGGCGACCCAAATCAGACGCATCAACGGGGCTTCAAAGTTAAAATCGCTTTTGTTCTTGTACATAACCTTGGAAATGCCCTGGTTGATAAAGAACGAGCAACCGGACAGGAAGTCCATCAAAAAGCGCATACCGAAAATCCAGACGATCAGTTTGGCCTGAATGGCCGGATCATGCACCGCCAACGTGATGAACGTGATCAATGCAACACCTGTCACCCCGTAGGTCTCGAAGCCATCAGCCGTCGGACCGACACTGTCTCCGGCATTATCACCCGTACAATCGGCAATGACACCAGGATTTCTGGGATCATCCTCCTTCACCTTAAAAATCACCTTCATCAAATCGGAACCAATATCGGCAATCTTTGTAAAAATGCCTCCGGCTATACGCAAAGCACTGGCACCCAACGATTCGCCAATGGCAAAGCCAAGAAAGCAAAGGCCGACAATTTCGCGAGGCACAAACAGCAAAATGGTGACCATCATGACCAGTTCCAACGAAATCAGGAACAGTCCGACACTCATACCGGCACGCAACGGAATGGAAACAACTTCAAACGGTTTTCCGCGTAAAGAAGCAAAAGCTGTCCGGGCGTTGGCATAGGTATTGACGCGAATACCATACCAGGCCACGCTGTAAGATCCCAGCATACCGATGATGGAAAAAAGCAATACCCGGAGCACGACTGAAACAGACTGGCCGATTAGGCCAAAGAAATACACACAGAATATGGCACCGATGATGCAAAACAGCATTAATAAAAATTTTCCTTGCTGAAGCAAATATGTTTTACAGGTTTCATAGATAATGGATGCGACCTTGAGCATCGATTCATGAGCCTGCAATTTTTTAATCTGATGGAACAGAAACAAACTGAAAAATAGCGTTCCTAAAATGATCAAAGCACCGTAAAATAGGAAATTCCAGGAAGAGACAGTCCCTCCAAACAGATGATATGTACCCTGATGCAGGTCAGGAATCGCCAGATTTGCCTCACTGGCCTTCATGCTTGCAGACACGGCGAACAAGGCACACGTCGACAATAAATATTTGATAAAATGATTCATGGAAATATGATTTAGGGTTGAAAAAAAATTGCCCGAATTTACACAATAAATGTATTTTACACACAGATTTCAGAAATTTTAATACTTATTTTTTCGTGTTTAAAAACATCAAAAGAAAAGCCACCTGAATGATCATTTCAGATGGCCCTATAGACTAATTAATTCCGTAAAAAAAGGTCGCTTCTCTTGTTCCGGTCCCGTTAAACTGGTTTCACCCCACCATGTCACCGGCGGCTATTCCTGCCGTAACGTTGCCAGGACATCCCAACAGGAACGAACCTTAAAGACAATCTTACGCACCGACGAGTAACCGTTCACCTGAATGTTCGGCCGGTGCGCATCGGATGGAAAAAACAGCAGAAACGTACCTGGCCTGTCTACCACATAACGGCAGTCCGCCTCTTCCGGCTTGTAAAATCCGACATCTTTCTTCGCATTATAGGGTGTCACTGTTTGTTTGATTTTTGCTAACGGAGCGACACCCATCTTTTCCTTACCTTTCGCGATGTATTGCAGATCGACATATGTCTGATGATCTTCCCATTTTGTTTGATCAAAAGCCCGGACAGAAGGACCTTCAGTGACAGTCACCGTCACATTATCACTATCCAGGACATATTTACCAATAGCCACGGTCTGAGGATCATTGTCTCTTAGCCAGGTAAAGACTTTGTCCCAGTAAACTTTGTTTATCCGGTATTCCCGCTGAAATTCAACGGCATTGACCGAAGCAGCTGCTTTCAGCTTCATGCCGTTAGCCCAGATACGGCTTTTCAGCCATTGTTTGGCCTGTTTGCACTCATTCGCCAACATCGTGTCTTTCAGGATAGCCTGACAAACAACGGCAGCCATGACGCGGGCTCCGGCCGGGTTCGGATGAATCTTGTCGGGAAAGTTTTCGGGCATACCGGCCGTCGCCTGGTGGAGATCAATAATACTCAGTTTTTTCTCCCTGGCGACATCGTTGATATAAGGGATAACCCCATGCACGATGATGCTGTCGTTGATGCCCCATTGAATGGTATAAGCCGTAGCAGGGTAACACAAATAGACCCGGGGATGGGAAGTCAGGGCTTGGAAGCTGGACACCATGGTTGTCAGGTCTTGTTTGAACTCGGACTGATACTGCCAGTTTCCAGGTTTTGTGTCGTTGGTGCCCATCTTAATGATGACAATATCCGGCTGAAAAGTCAACGCATCCTGAAACATCTTCTCCTTCATATAGGGATGATCACCTTTGTTCAGTAACGTTCTGGCACTGAATCCGAAATTTTTCACCTGGAACTGATCGCCCAGTAAGCGGCCAAGTACGGCAGGATAACTATCTTTTGCACGATCCTTGATGCCGGCACCGTAGGTAATGCTGTTACCGACGCAGGCTACTCTGACAGGACTGACCGCGGCTTGAATGAAGCTGGCCGCGAGTAGAAATAAACTGAGAAATAAGGTTTTTGACATGAGCCATTCGATTTTATACCCGGCAAAGATATAAAATTACTTTCTCAGCAAGGACAGAATGCCATTGATAAACGTTAACGGATGGACAGGGTTTCCAGGAACGTACAGATCGATAGGGTGCCGGGATAAGAAAGAACGGTCCAACGCCGGACTGCCGGCAAAGATACCGCCACTAATGGCATCCACGCCAACCAGAATCAGCAGCTTCGGACTCGGAACCGCCTGATAACAACGTTCCAGCGGTTCAGCCATATTCTCGCTCAACGGTCCGGTAATCACCAATCCGTCGGCATGACGAGGAGACGCAACAAAATCAATTCCATACCGGCTCATGTCGAAATTGAC
>JAUZOU010000221.1 GCA_030706285.1 Bacteroidota bacterium | reverse complement strand
TGGTTTTATCGTCTTTCTTCAGCGCCTTGGCCAAACGGTAGATACAATAGTCATCATACGCGTATTCCAGGGTACGGGCAGCGCTTTCTTTTATTCCGATATCATTGGGCACATACCCAAGTTCTGCGTATTCTTTAGCACCGGCACGCCCTACCGAAGAAAGTGAAGGATGGGCATTATTGGCATTTTTTACTATTCCTTCCCATAACGTATTAATATCAACGTCTTTGACTCCGTTTAAGTAGGCAGACGCGATAACGGATGCAGAATTATTGCCGACCATAATATCAATATGCCCCGGGGCTGCCCATTCCGGCAACCAGCCACTCTCTTTATAGGTATTGGCCAATCCTTCTAAAATATACTTGCTTTGAGTAGGATAGAATAAATTGAAAAAGGGGTGAACGGCACGAAACGTATCCCAAAAGCCATTATCGGTGTACATGCGTCCCGGACAGATCTTCCCGTTGTAAGGGCTGTAGTGTCTGATATTCCCCTTTGCATCCAGTTCATGAAATTCACGGGGAAACAGTAACAGACGGTAGAGACACGTGTAAAAGGTCCGGACTTTATCCAAATCATCCAATTGGGCATCCTCAACGGCAAAGCGAGACAAGTGTTTGTTCCAAACCTCTTTACCCTCAGCACAAACCGCATCAAAATTACGCCCTGCTATTTCATTTTTCAGATTCTGCTCCGCTTGTTCCCAACTGATAAATGAAGAAGAAATTCTTGCTTGTACAATTTCTCCTTTCATCGTTGAAAAAGAGACAACAGCTCCACTTCGCTTACCTAGGGCCTCTTTTTCTCCTTCAATTAACGTAGTATCTTTCCAAACAGCGTAACTCTGAATGGGCTTGTCAAAATAAACGACAAAATAATTTTTAAAATTGGCCGGAACACGCTGGTTTTCATAGCCAATACGATCTGTAGAATAACCGATGACCTTATTTTCTTCCGGAATAACCTTTATATAGGAAGCTTTGTCAAACGCATCAATGATCACATTGGCCTTGTTTGTTTTAGGAAATGTAAACCGCATCACACACGATCGCTCGGTCGGTGTAACCTCTGCTGTTACATTGTAATCGGCTAAGTAAACTTTATAATAATGGGGCAACGACGTCTCAGCTTTATGGGAAAACCAACTCTTGCGATCTTCTTCGCGAAATTTTTTTTCGCCGACAGTAGGCATTAAGGAAAAAATGCCATAGTCTCCTGTCCATGGGCTAGGTTGATGAGTCTGGCGAATTCCGGTTATGAAGTAGCTGTTATAAGAATAGAACCAGCGTTCACTGTTTTTTAAAGCAGTTTGGGGTGACCAGTCGTTCATTCCCCATGGACGGGCAGTAGCCGGATAAAGATTTCCATTGGATAACGAGAACTCGCTCTGGCTTCCCATAATAGGCAAGACGTATTTTGTATAATTCCTCTGCGCAGATACAGTAAAAACAGATAAAGCAGAAAACAACAATAGATTAACCCGGTTTTTCATTATCAATTAGGTTCAGGTCCATGACTTTCTACTACAAATTAAACGTTGCAGAATTAAAAATGGGATTAAAAGTTGCTTAATTTGCCCATTAAAAGCATTAACCTAAAGCGGAATTCTGTTGTTGAGTGGTGAATATCGCTGTATTTGAGCGGCAAGGCCGTGAAACGGAAACTGCTTTTGCATCAATTTCTCTCACGATCAACCCGCCTCATCACTTCCAGGCACATCCGGGCATTATGGCAAGGGGATTTTAAAAGTCCGGCCTTATCGTTCTGGGTGTCCGGGATACCGGAAGCGTTTACAGCCCAGAACCATTCACCGTTTTCATGATCAATCAGGTTCTTGCGGATAAAATCCCAGCTATTGAGCACAGCTTCCAGAAACGCCGGCCGTTTAATCAATTCCCAGGCGTTCAGATAACCGACCATTGCTTCCGCTTGCGCCCACCACAAACAGTTGCAATCAATAGAACCGGCAGATTGTTCTTTCTCATTGATCAGTGAACCGTCGGGTTGCATGCCTTCGAAAGCCGCAATGGCTATTTTTACCACCTCTCCCCTAACCCTAGCCATCAGCAATTCATCCCCCAGCTCAACGGCGGCATCTTCGAGCAACCATGAGACTTCAATGTCGTAGCCATAAGAAATAAGGGATGAATGGCATTGCCAATTTGCATCAAAAAAGAGATCCAGGTGATGCGTTTCAGGGTTGATCATCTTAAACAAGAACAGTTCGACCAGTTTTTTAAGCTGAAGTTTCAATTCGGCATCTTTCCAGACACGGTAAAGGTTGGTATATGCTTCCAGCACATGCAGGTGCGTGTTCATAGATTTCTTCTGAGTCGTATCCGATTTGTTCAGGTTGGCATCTTCCAGCCTTGTCCAATCAGGACGGAATAATTCGTGATAGCCCTCTCCCCGGCTGTCATAACCATATTCTTCGATAAGCCGGTACAAACCGATGGCTGCACTCAACACGAGCTGATCGTTGGTCAGTCTGTAATATTCAACCAAGGCATAAAGGGCAAAAGCCTGGGCAGAGATCCATTTTCTGGTTTCCAACGGCGAACCGTCTGCCGCCACACTCCAATAAATACCGCCGTTTCTGAGATCAAAAAAGTGAGCAAACAAATACGCTTTAGCTATCCTGGCATATTCCGTATAACGTTCGTCTTCCAAATGCCGGGCGGCAGATGCAAATGTCCATAATAAACGAGTGGTAAGGATGGCTCCTTTAGGGGCATCCGGCACTAGCTGATTCGAACCTGTCATCTGACCATAAAATCCACCATGTTCAATATCCACCATTTTATCCATCCAAAAAGGAAGGATATTCCCGATGAGTTCTTCATGAACTTCATCCCTGAGTTGTAAGAGTTTTTCTATATTCATGCCCGTTTCATCTTAGTAAAACATCACATTCAACGTCCAAATATCACAACTGTTACGAAATGGCCGGTACCCGCCGGAATAAGCCAAAAGACTCTCTGTTCAACAAGTTGGAAAAAAAGACATCCAATCAAACAGATTATACCCATTTAATCCCATTCTGGCAAGCTTCACAATTATCCCCTAATCTAGTAAAAATTGACAAAAGAATGTACTTTTGTTAAGAGAAATCGCCATAAAGAGAAAACAACGTTATGTTTAAGCTGTTCCGCAACATTGACCGTACCAATTACCGACCGGTTTTCGGTGGATTGGACATTCTGAAATACATTGGCCCCGGATTGCTAGTCACCGTCGGATTCATCGATCCGGGTAACTGGGCCTGCAATCTGGCTGCCGGTGCCGGATTTGGCTATGAATTGTTGTGGATGGTCACACTTTCCACCATCATGCTGATTTTTTTGCAGCACAATGTGGCACATCTCGGGATCGCCACCGGACTTTGTCTGGCTGAAGCGGCAGCCATCCATCTGAAGAAAAATTCAGGCAGATTGCTACTCACAACCGGGCTTATGGCTTCTATCTCGACGTCACTGGCTGAAATTCTGGGCGGAGCCATTGCACTGAACATGCTCTTCAAAGTTCCGGTGAGAGCCGGCGCCATACTCATCACCCTGTTTGTCCTGATCATGCTGTTTACGAATTCCTATAAAGCCATTGAAAAATGGATCATTGCCTTTGTTTCCTTGATCGGTCTTTCGTTTTTGTATGAATTGTCGCTGGTCAACATCGACTGGAACCACGCCATTACCGGCTGGATAACGCCGTCATTCCCGAAAGGATCCATGGTCTTTATCATGAGTGTGCTGGGTGCTGTCATCATGCCTCACAACTTATTCCTGCATTCGGAAATCATTCAAAGCCGCCAGTGGAACCTTCAGGATGAAAAAGTGATCCATAAACAACTGAAGTACGAATTCATGGATACCTTCTTTTCCATGTTAGCAGGTTGGGCCATCAACAGTGCCATGATATTGATGGCGGCCGCTACCTTTTTCACGGTAAAGATACCCGTGACCGAACTTCAGCAAGCCAATCAGCTGCTTACACCATTGCTTGGCAGCAATGCATCCGTCGTATTTGCCGTTGCCTTACTGTTTTCAGGCATTTCTTCCACGACGACGTCCGGTATGGCGGCCGGAACCATTGCTGCCGGCATGTACAAAGAGCCATACGACATCAAGGACAATCATTCAAGATTGGGCGTACTGACTTCCCTGTTGTTGGCTATGCTGATTATCCTGTTGATAAACGATCCGTTCAAAGGGCTCATCTATTCACAGATGATCCTTAGCATTCAACTACCCATCACGGTCTTTTTTCAGGTCAAACTGACCTCATCAGCCAAGGTGATGGGCCCCTATAAGAATTCCCTGGCGCTGAACCTGCTGCTCTATTCCATGGCTGTCATCATCACGGTGTTAAATATTGCCTTATTCATCAGTCTGATGAAACCCTAATCATGAAGCCAACGTATAAACAATTGATTTAAGTACGATAAATCCAGCCACTTTTCGTAACTTTACTGACAACAGTCACAACCAATTATTGCACAGATCATGAATGCAGACAATCAACTTTCAACCGAAAGAATACAATTACCGACAGGCAGTTTCAGCCTTAAAGAACTCGAACTGGTGCTAAACGCGTTACCGGCTGAAATCAGTTTCATCGACAAAAACGACATCGTTCGCTTTTTTAACAGCAAAACCGACCGTTTTTTTCTCAGACCGCAGGCAGCCCTCGGCAAAGACATGCGGTTCTGCCATCCAAAGCGCGTGTTGCCAATGGTGGAACAACTACTGAAGGATTTTAAGGAAGGTACTCAGGACAGGGCTTTTTTTTGGAGAGAATCATTCCACGATTGCTTTATCAGCATCGACTACATTGCGCTGAAGGATGCAAACGGAGACTATGCCGGCACACTGGAAATCGTTCAGGATATCACGAACCTGAAAAAGCTTGAAGGGACAAGAGATGAACTGATTTATCCGGCAAAGAAAGCAGACAACAGCTTATAAATCAAAAAAACAGCAGGGCAAACAGGTGCAGAAAAAGTCAAGGTTCCACCGGAACAATGATCCACATTATCAGGTATAGCCAGAACCCAAACGTTCCTGCGAGAATGAGTGCGGCAAAAATGACACGGACAAGGCTGCAATCGATGCCCAAATAATCGGCAAGTCCTGCACAGACGCCACCAAGCATCTTATCCCTGCTTCGATATAGTTTCTTCGCTTCCATAATAGCTGTGGTTAATCATTAACAATCATTACTGTTGTGCAAATATAAGTTATTTTCGAATGAATGCCTGTCATCCGCCTCATTTTTCGTATTTTTGCCGGCAAAAAGTAAGGAACTATGGTCTTGTCCCGGACAAACCCTCTATACAGACAAAAATACTGGTTGAGCCTTTTCATGCTCTGCCTGTGCTGTTTTTTTAATTCGGTC
>JAUZOU010000220.1 GCA_030706285.1 Bacteroidota bacterium | reverse complement strand
ATCACGGAGCGATCGAATTGTTGCCTGCGTTGCCTTCGGTCTGGAAGGATGGATCGGTCAAAGGACTTGTCGCCCGGGGTGGTTACCTTGTCACCATCGATTGGAAGGATTGTAAACCCTGCCATGTGGCCGTTAAAGCCAGGATTGCCGGTATGTGCCAGATTAGATCGGTGAATGCCTTGAAATTGGAGGGTACGCTGGTTCGCTCGGTCAAGGAAAAAGATGATTTCCTGCTGACATTTGACGCTCAACCTGGGAAAACCTATTCACTTTCATCCTTTTAACTTTTTTAAAAAATGAGACGGCCTGACTGACGATCCGGCCGGTTCCTCTGCCTTTGACCGGAAAAGGTACAGGCTGTTTTCTGTTTGACGGGCAACTGAGAGATGCCTCAGCCGGCGTGATTGTAATGGAAACAGGAACGGATACCCAGTTCCGCAGGGCTCTCGTCAGCCCTTGTTTACGTATTAAATTAAAAAATGATCGAATGAATTTTCAACTAGACAGAACAACCAATGCCTTAAAGAAGGCTTTTGGAATGGTCCTTTTAGTATGTCTGACGTTTTCAGTAGAAAATACTTTTGCAGCTGATAGCCGGAATAAAACCGTCATTGACCGCGATTGGAAATTTATGCTGGGTGATTATCCCGGAGCTGAAAAGGTGCACTATCAGGATGAGTCCTGGCAACCGATTTGTTTGCCTCATTCCTTCAGTATGCCTTATTTTTTGTCACCCAGTTTCTACACAGGTTACGGATGGTACCGGAAACAGCTGATGATTAAAAACGAATCCGGATCGAAGCATTATTCGCTGGAATTTGAAGGCGTTTTTCAGGTTTGTGAAGTCTATGTGAACGGGACGTGCGTTGGCATACATCGGGGTGGCTACAATGGTTTTTCAGTCGATATAACGAAAGCGATCCATCCCGGCAACAATGTGGTTGCCATAAGAGTGAATAATCTCTGGAATCCGAGATTGGCTCCGAGGGCCGGCGAACATGTCTTCAGCGGGGGTATCTACCGTGACGTTTGGCTTGTGGAAACGGATGCACTGCATGTGGCGTGGTATGGCACGTTTGTGACGACACCCCGGTTGTCGGAAACGTCTGGTATTGTTCACGTGGAAACTGAGTTGAATAACGACGCCTCTTTGGGAAGAAACGGTATATTAAAAACGTCAATTATCGATCCGGCTGGCAAAACGGTTGCAATTTTGCAGTCACCTTTTACCGTCGGACCGGAGAAAACAATCAAAATCAATCAGACCAGCGAAAAGATCCTTCACCCGGTACTCTGGTCTCCGGCAACTCCGGCTTTATATAAAGCAAAGACTGAGATTATCGATAACAACCGGGTCGTTGATGAGTACGAAACCACATTTGGGATGCGCTGGATCAGTTGGACTGCCCGGAAAGGTTTCTTTATCAATGGGAAGCATTACTACTTTAAAGGGTGCAATGTGCATCAGGATCATGCAGGGTGGGGAGATGCCGTGACTAATACCGGCTTTGCCCGTGATGTCAGGTTGATGAAAGAGGCAGGATTTGATTTTATTCGCGGATCTCATTATCCCCACGATCCGGCCTTTTCAGATGCCTGCGATTCGATCGGCATGTTATTCTGGTCGGAAAACTGCTTTTGGGGAATCGGTGGGTTTAAGCCGGAAGGCGATTGGTCATGCAGTGCTTATCCGACGATTAAAACGGATGAAAAAGCCTTCGAAGAAAGTGTCAGTGAAAGTTTGAAGGACATGATTCGAATACACAGGAACCATCCTTCCGTGATCGTCTGGTCAATGTCCAACGAGCCATTTTTCACAGTTCCCGATAAGATGCCCAACGTCAGGGCGCTATTAAAGAAACTGGTTTCTTTGTCGCATAAGCTTGATCCGACGAGAGCTGCTGCAATCGGCGGTTGTCAGCGAGGTGACATCGACAAACTGGGTGATGTGGCAGGCTATAACGGAGACGGAGCGACCTTATATCTGAATCCGGGTGTTGCGAGTGTCGTGTCCGAGTATGGTTCGACGGTGGCAGACCGGCCTGGAGACTATATACCCGGATATGGTGCGTTGCAGGAGGCCCAGTTTGATTGGCGGAGTGGACAGGCTATTTGGTGTGGCTTTGATCACGGCAGTATGGCCGGACATTTTGGCTGCATGGGGGTCGTCGATTATTTTAGAATTCCTAAAAAACAATGGTATTGGTACCGGAATGCTTACCGGCAAATTCCACCGGAAAAATGGGCGACGGAAGGGACCCCGGCTGCTGTCAGGCTTAGTGCCGATAAAACCGTGATTGAGAAAGCCGATGGAACGGATGATATTCAATTGATGGTAACGATTGTCGATAAAGACGGGCAAGCCTTGAGTAATTCTCCGGATGTCAAGCTTGAAATCATATCCGGCCCCGGGGAATTTCCGACAGGCCCCTCCATTTTGTTCCGGAAGGAGGATGATATTATGATCCGGGATGGAAAAGCGGCCATCGAGTTCCGTTCCTATTATGCCGGAAAAACATTGATCAGAGCGACCTCTCCGGGTTTGACTCCGGGTGAAATTACCCTGATTTCGACAGGTGCCCCTGAGTTTGATTCCTTGAAAAATACGGTGCCTGTTAGACCTTATGTCAGGTATGATGCTCAGAATCAAATAAAAAAGGAGAACCAGCCGGTGAATTTATTGGCAGAACGTCCGACGAAAGTCAGCCGCTCGGTTGACGGGCATACCGCAGATCTGGCCAATGACCGGGATGCTTCTTCCTGCTGGATGGCTGGGATAAATGCGGGTGAAAAAGTGTGGTGGCAGGTTGATATGGAAAATATTTATCTCTTGTCTGACATTAAATTGACGTTCAAAAAAGAGGTAACCATTAACTATCTGATTCAACTGTCCATGGATGGTGAAACCTGGACGACAGTGGCCGACCGTTCTGCCGGTATTGAGAAATGCAGGCAATGCTCGGAAAAGATCGATCTGCCTGTCAGGGGCCGTTTTTTACGGGTGGTCTTTACCGGATCAAACGAAAAAATGATCAGTCTTGCTGATATTCAGGCGTTTGGAGGAATATAAAAAGCAGGTTGCCCGTCGGACCGATTCTTCCTGCTTCATCGCTACGGCTGAATGGCGGGTGAGATCGAGTAAGTCCTGCAGTAGGCGATAAAACTTCGGTTTAATCATTATGGTTGAATGGTCACTTCTATGGGGAAACTTAATAGCCGGGGCTCACTCTGTGAGGCAATCCTATTGATTTTTCTTCAGGCGGAAATCCGTCAAGGTGGTCCGGTCCGGCTCAATCACGATGACGGCTGAATCTCTGGCATAGCCCTGGTCCTGCGGACCGTCGACATAGAGGGTGTAGTTTCCGGGTGGAATGGAATCGAAATAATAGAATCCGTTGTTTAGATGGTCTATCTGGTAGGTCCGGTTCCCGGGGACAAGTGTTACCATTGCGTCATTAACCGGGCAAAGGAGGTCTTTCGATCCTCTGGGACTTTTCCAGCCGGCTTTCTGGCAGGAATCACGGACAATTCCGGCTGCAATACCTTCTGTCGCCGGAGAAATGTTGAAATAGGCTTCGAAGGCCCGGTAAAAGGCCCAGGCTTCATGGTGCAGAAAATCCTGATTGCGCAGACGCCAGGATTCAGGCAGGAAATCGTGGAAAGAACCCTCGGACAGCACGCCGGGGGCTGCCAGGTTTCGCAGGACACCCAGTCCCTGTTTGCCCCAGTCGGTATAGAAGGACCAGTCTCCTTTGACATATTTTCCTGTCATTGTCCAGCAAGTAGCGTTTTCGAACACTTTGTCCCACAAAATGCCGGCCAGTTCTTTGGCGACCGGATATTGAGGCTGGTTGTCATATCCCCTGAATAGCATCAGCGGCCGGTTTAGCTGGCCATTTCCCCCGTTGCTGTGAATGGAAAGGAAAACATCCACATTGGCTGAGTTGGCCATTTCATCGATCACAGAAAAATCAAGATCATCTACTGTCGTGTTTGTGGTTCTGGAGATGAAGACGGTCGCCTGATTTTTTTCGAGCAGCGATTTGAGAAACAGGCCTTTTTCCAGGTTCCCGTCCGATTCCCAGAAATCGGTTGCCGTCATGTGCCGGTCGTCGGAATCGTGCCCGCCGTGACCGGGATTGATGAAAATGCGGTAGCCTGAAAAGTCCGTTTCCTGAGCGACTGCCAGCGTAGTGGCCGCCAACAGCAGCAATCCGGAAAGCAGGCTGGTATGAAGACGTTTCATTTGTCGATGTTGATGGTTGCTATCATTAATGCGCCGGCAGTTGTCCGGTAAGCTATTTTTTTGCCTTTGGAGAATGGGAACGGATTCCGTTCATTCACATTGGCCGTGTTGGTAATAACCGTTCGTTTGCCAGACTTTACCCAACAAGCCATCACATCAGTTGAGGTGCTTTTTTGTTCGTTGCCATGGCTTCCGATGCCGATAATGCAATCGTTGTTCAACCATTTGGGCTCCATCAGATCTCCGGCTGAAATAAGTATCTCTCCGTTCAGGTTGCAGACAAAAGCACCTTTCCCTGTCTGATAATACAAGAGCTTTTTCCGGTCCGGTGATAGGGAGACCCAGATGTAACTGCCTTCTCCTCCGGGTTTCAGCACGTTTTTTTTGCCCTTGATCCAGAGCACCGGGGTAAGGTCTTCCGTCAGCACGAACGGTTTCTTTACCGAATGCCTGAACAGTCTCCAGCTTAAGCGGTTGGTTTTCAGTTGTCCGTCCACCGTATAGACAAGGTCATTTCCGACGACAACGGGACAGGATACGTTTCGTCCTTTGCGCACAAGCACCGTCGTATCGCCTGAAGACAACTTGATTTTATACAGGGTTGAGTATTTCTTTTTTTCTGAGTAGTCCGAGGTCCTGAAGCAAAGGAAGTGGCCATTGGATGAAAAGGCCGGATTGTAACCAGCCTCCGGTCGTTCTGTCACTGTTCTGGTTTTTCCATTTTTCAGGTCGATCAGATACAATCCGTTTGAATACGGTTGGGTCACCAACAACTCTTTTCCGTTGGGGGTCACGCCCGAAATGGTGTATTCTCCTTTTATGGCGGGGACTACAGTGTGAGTACCGGTAGTTTTTATTTGTTGAGCAAACGACGTGTATGCCAGCAACGGTAAAAAAAGCCAAACATGTTTCATTTCCATCATTATGGAAACAAAGTTAGGCAATTGAAAGGAAACCGCAGATTTTTTTTTTGAATTTGAAGCTCGATGGATGGATCGAATGTAACCCTTGGATCAAGTTGAAAACTTGTGGAGATTACAAAAAAAAGGATCAACTGATTCGTCGATTGATGGACAGGATCAGGTAGTGAAGCGGGCACGGGCAGGCTGCGGCGACTATGAAAAAAAGCGTTTAAAAAACAGGGTGGAGAGAGGCGCCCGGAGTTT
>JAUZOU010000022.1 GCA_030706285.1 Bacteroidota bacterium | reverse complement strand
TATCAGAATCAGTTTGGACAAGGTGAAAGCGGTGAATACAGTTACTATGACGGGAACGGGAACGGCACATTCGATGACACTTACTATTGCTGGGGCCCTGCATTTGACGGCAAGATACGGTCACAATTCACCGGGAACAATTCCTGGGTGGCTTATCCGGATAATGTGAAGGATTTTTACCAGGTCGGTCATATTTTTGTCAATAATGTCTCCGTCTCCAAATCGACAGACAATAACAATTTCCGCTTTTCTTATACCAATACAGATCAAAAAGGCATTCTTCCGAATACAGGGCTACAGGTAAACCGGTTCGATCTGAATTCCGAATTCAAGCTGTCTGAAAAGTTGAAATTGAATGCCGGCATGAACCTGAACGATACCTATTGTCCAAACAGCAGGCAAGTAGACCCAAGATTCGTTCCGAGAAATATTGATTTCAATGCGTTGAAAAATTACTGGGTCCCTGGGCTTGAAGGGTACCAGCAATTAAGCTATCGCCGGAGTACTAACAACGAATATTTCATTTTACATGAAAACACGTATTCGTATAACGACACAAAGGCGATTGTCAATCTATCGCTTCAGTATGATCCGGTAAAGGATCTTACGATCACCGGGCGCTATGGTCAGATTTTCAGCAACAATGAATACTATGATAAAAATGCGTACAGTACGTATTCCGGAGGAAACCCTCGGAGTCTGGAAGGGTATTACCGGAACGGTCAATATAACAACAATGAAAAGACGGCTGAATTTCTAGCTACCTACAAACAGGATATCTCATTGATCAAAGCCAGGCTTTCGGTTGGTGGCACACACTACCGTAAAGAGACAAATTACATTCAGGGAGAAATTCAGGGACTGATGTTCTCCGATCTGTACAATTTGAATAACCGGTTATACCCCATCACTGTGGGCAATTCCATTTCCAAACTTGAGCGGAACAGTCTGTACAGCTTTCTTAACCTTGAGTACGAAGGGAAAGTCTATCTGGACGTTACCGCCAGGAATGACTGGTCTTCAACATTGAATCCAAAAAACAATTCTTTCTTTTATCCGTCTTTTGCCCTTTCAGGTTTGATGAACGAAATCTTTGAATTACCTGAACAGATCAGTTTCTGGAAACTACGGGGCAGTTGGGCTCAGGTTGGTAAGGATATTCCTGAAGCTTATTTTACAACTGAAGATAAGTATTACTGGACCACCAACATGGCAACAGGCAGTGTTTATCCAAGTTCGAGTGACATTAAGTATGATCCGTATCTGAAACCTGAAATCACAACAGGGAAGGAACTTGGTACGGATATCCGTTTCTTTGACAGCCGTCTTGGAATGGATTTGGCAGTCTACCAGTCGGTGACGAAGAATCAGATTTTGAAGACCGCCGTCTCAAGTTCGACCGGTTACAGCTATTTTATGATGAATGCCGGAGCTATCGAGAGTAAGGGGATTGAAGTGACCATCAATGCCATTCCGGTGAAACAGAGAGATATTGAATGGGATGTTCAGCTCAACTGGTCTATGGACCGTACTTCGGTGACCGAACTGATAGATTCCTTACCTTCTATTTCAAAAACACAACGGGTGAATAGCTTCCTGTATATTGAAGACAGGGTTGGACAGCGGCGTGGTACATTTTATGGTCAAGCTTATAAGCGTACCCCTGATGGATATCAGCTCTTCAGTGGCTCTGGGGATACTCGTCTGACTGATAAGCAGGTTCTTGGAAACTATAATCCGGACTGGATGGCTTCATTAAACAGTAATTTCAGGTACAAGAACCTGTCGTTCTCCTTCTTGCTCGATTTACGCTGGGGAGGACTGATTTATAATGAAATAGAACGAAGACTCAATTTATATGGACTCTCGGCTGCAACAACCTTGAATAACCGGGTGGGGATTGTTCCGAACGGCTATGTCGAGGAAGACGGTACCTACCGGAAGCTGACACTGGAGGATTTGGAAAAATACGGGAAAATCGGAGGCATGAGTGGCCAGGAATATTGGGCCAACATGATGGAAGAGACATGTCCCGAAAATGAACTGATTGATGACACCTACCTAAAGCTTCGCGAATTGCGCATCGGGTATGACATTCCTAAAGCCTATCTGCCAAAACTGAAATTAAAGTCAGCCTCAGTGGCTCTGATTGGAAGGAATCTGCTGGTATTCTCCAAAGTGAATCATGTTGATCCTGAAACCTTCGGGTATGCCAGTGAATCAAGTGATTTCGGATACAGTACGAAAGTACCGGGGTATGCCAATTCGTCCATGCCTTCTGTCCGTAGTTATGGTATAAGCTTAAACCTTAAATTCTAACGTATCATGAGACAACCGAGAACATTCAAATTCGTACTGTCAGCGTTGGTTGCATTATTCTTGGCCAGTTGCGACACCTGGGAATCAGGTATTAACATAGATCCGAACAATCCTCCTTCACTCCAGGAATCAGAAACGGCAGATTACAATCCAAGCCAATTTATGCTTGACATGATTGGGAATACCATAAACGGCTGGGATTATATCCACTGGAATGTCGGTGCAGCAGTTTGCGAGTACCATGGAAAAACCATCAGCCTGAGCCAGGGAAACAGGCACCAAGCTTGGCATGCGTTTGATGATTCGGATAATGGTGGACCTTGGGTTAGTGGGTATAACGCAGTCCGTTATATAAAAAAGATGCAAAATGCCGCCATAGCCATGAATGATAAAAACTACCTGGCTATAGCTAATATTTGGGAATGCTACAACTTTTTCAACCTTACCCTGTTGTATGGCGATATTCCTTACACAGAAACGATGCTGGACAACGCTCCGATTGATCCGGTCTATGACAAGCAGAAAGACATCTACTTTACGCTGATGAGAAAATTGAAAGCGGCCGGACTGATGATTGACAAGGGAGAAACGTGTGATGCGGAAACTGATCTCATTTTTGGCGGCGATATGACAAAGTGGAAAAAGTTTGCCAATACACTGCTCATAAGATATGCCATGTATATGTCTGATGCGGCTCAGGATTCTGCCAAAGCTATTCTGAACGAGGTTGTATCAAATCCGGATACCTATCCGGTCATGGCATCGAATGCCGATAATGCGTTTTTTCATTATGATGGCAATCAATACAAATCAAGGTGCTACAGATTGTCTGCTTCAAAAATGGATGAGGCGCCTTTCAGTAATATATTTGTTGAACGGTTGATTTCCTTGAATGATCCTCGTTTGCCTGTTTATGCTCGTCCTGCATTGATGACTCATACGGATGCAACGAAAAATGTGCTTCCTTCCAATATGGGAACTGAAAAATATGCCGGGCACCTTTATGGTATAACAACGGATAACGCGTATGCTTCCTCCTGGAATGCAGGCGCAAACTATGCCTCGAAATTAGGCGAATATTTCCGGACGGAAGACGATAAAGGAAATGCTACCAGTGAATGTGCCAGTGTGCCGTTGGCTCTTGCTACCTATTCCGAAATGCTGTCATTTTTAGCAGAAGCTACTCAAAAAGGATGGATCTATTCCGGAAGTATGGCGAAGGAACTGTATGAGAAATCGATCAGAGCCTCTTTTGATCAGTACAATGCTACCTTTAAGTCGGACAATTACAAAGCTGCATTTGGATCTACAGCGCTGACTTCGGCCGATGATTACCTGATTCAGCCACAAGTGAACTTTGAAGGAGGGAGAGACAAGCTGTTGCTGATTGCCGAACAAAAATGGATAGCCAGTTTCCTGCTTATGTTTGAACCTTATTTTGATCATCGTCGGACGATGCTTCCACCGTTGAGGGCATCATCTGGTGCGATGGCCTATTCATCAACAGGAAGTGCCACTCATTTCCCAAGCCGGTCAGACTACCCGTCTTCCGAGCTTTCGACAAACGCCATCAATGTAGCCAATGCCAATGCTACGGCTTTCGATATTCCGGTAACAGGTCAGGAAAACCGTAATTTGGCTTTAATGTGGCTGCTTCAGGCAAAAGGATCCGCTTTCCTGCAAATGCCTGTATTCCAGGAACCGAATTATAAATCCGAATATCCTTGTCGTGAAGGCGATGCGGACTATGGTACCGCTTTTACTTCATGGTATGCCAACAATTGGGATTCAATGTACTGGTGGAAAAACAACGACAAATAATTGCGACCATGCGAACGATCAATCTCCTTAAATTTGTTTTGATTGGCCTGTTGATGTCAGTCATGTCTGCGTGTTACGATGTAGAAGATGGCTACAGGATCAATTATGCTGAATCTACGGCCCAGTTCAGTGTCACTCCGGCTACGGTTACCCGGGGCGCGGTGGGCGATACGCTTCGTTTTACCATCTTGGCAAAAGCTGAAACGGATATTAAATCGGTGATCGTTACATCCAGTCTTTCAGGAAAGGAAGGAACCGGTTTTGTGGTCGATTCTGGGAAAACCGATCCGTTGATCGATCATACCTATGGAACCATTCAGAAGAATACGCGCCAACTGGAGTTGGTGTACAAATACATCGTAGCCCAGGATTCCGATAATGTGATGCTCACGTTCAGCATGATTGACGGTGATGGCAAGAAGTCAGCCAGTTTTGAAGTGTTTACAGTCCCTTCCATTACTTCATATAGTCATGTCATTCTTTATACCAATTCAGCATCCAAGACAGATGGCTTTTCTACAGCTGATGGAACAATCTATCGGGCCTTGGCTAATTACGAAGCTGTGACAACGGTCAATCAGGCAGTGCAGGAATCGCTAGATTTTATTTTCCTGGTGTCGAATGGCTCAGCTCTCCTGGCCGGTCCTTACGATGGCAATTTTTCGACTAATATGAAAATCAGGAATAAGACCAAGTTCAAGCTGTTGACTGACATTACCACTGCTGCTTTTGATTCACTCACACCGGCAACACTTTCTTACTTGGTCGATCTGGGTAAGGTTGATAAAGGAACGACGAGCATTTCTGGTATTAAAGTCGGTGATTTCATCGGTTATAAAACGGATTTTGCTTCGACCAATTCCTATAAATATGGTATTATCAGAGTTAATGCCATCCATCCTTCCAATTGCAGCTGGTATGATGGTGTCAGCTATCTGATTGATATGGATGTTGTTTCACAAATCAATAAAGAATAAGCATGAGACGAACGATACTGACTTGTATTTTCCTGGTTTTAGCTGTTTTATCGTTAAAAGCTCAGGATTACAGTACATACAATGGATGTGCCGAACAAGACTCTCTGGCACTGGTGGCTTTTTACAAAGCTACGGATGGACCAAACTGGATTTCCAATCAGGATGGTTTTTCAATCAATAACCTGAGCGATGAGGTATTGACTTATTATACAACCGATCATCCGAATGCCGGAATGGGCAAATGGCTAGTCGGACCAGTAAAAGACTGGTTTGGAGTCTTGCTTGAAAAACAGCCGGTGGGAACTTCCAGAGATTCCATTTGGAGAGTTGTGCATTTGCGGCCGATTATCAGTCGCCGTTCGGCCGGTAACGACAACCTGAAGGGCTATGTTCCAAAGGAAATCGGTTTGCTGACGGCCTTGAGATGGTTCAGGGTGAACGGCAATGTCGGCTTTACCGGGACCGAACTTCCTAAAGAAATATGGCATAAATCGCTTACAGACCTTGATATTGAAGCCTGTTATTTTGCCGGTGAACTTGGTAAAGAAATGCGTGATTGTCCGAATTTGACATTCCTGAATTTCAGATACAACCTGCTTGACAGTGTACCGGTGTTTGATTTTATGTCCCCTGATTATATTTTAAATCATTTTTCCTCCAATGGTGGTTCAACGTTTTTTTATTACAACAACCGTCTGAGGTATTCAAATATTGAAGCATCAGTCAAGTACTTCCTTACGTTCAGCAATCCCAAACAGATTTTGTATGAGGCCCGTCAGCAGCATGACGTCGGTGAGGAAAAGGAAATCATTGTCCAACCTGGACAAAAGGTGGTTCTTTCGTGTAATGTTGGCGGTGAGAATGGGGAATATACCTGGTACAAAAAAGGCTTCAATACTTATCTGAAAGGGTCGACTTATACAATCAACAGTGTAACGGCCAAAGATACGGGTGATTACAAAACACTTGTCACCAATGAGTTTGTCCGGCTGAACGATTATAACTCGGATTATTCCAATGTGTTTTCAAGTCTGGTTCATCTTCGATTTGTTCCTTCTGCACCATTTGTCAAGACAATGGTGACAGACTATGGAGGTACAGAAATAGCGGTTACTTTTACAAAACCGATGGCTGTTCCTGCAACGGCTCAAGTTTCTGACTTCGTTGTAACCAGTAATGGGCAGCCGGTCCAGGTAGCCAATGTTACACTCGGAGGACGGTTTTCGGAGAAGTTGTTACTGAAATTGGCTAGTCCTGTGAAAAACGGAGACGTTGTTTTAGTTTCATACAATGCAGGATCTGTCGTTTGTGCCAATGGTGGGGCATTGGGTAGTTTTACAAACAAAACTGTACAAAACATTGCCCGTGTGAGACCAAATCCAGTCAAAGCGATTACGCGAGATGACGGTAGTGGTATTTTCGTAACTTTCGACCAGTATATGGATCCTTCGACCATGGTTGCTGCTGATTTTACAGTTAAAGCCGGTGATATCACTTATCCGGTCAATTCGGTCATATTAAAGGAAGGTAAGCTAGATGCCGGTATTTCAACAACCGTCGAACTCATTCTGGCTGATGCTCTGAAAGCTAGTGACGTGATTTCAATTTCATACAAACGAGGTGCCCTGGCTGGATTGTATGGCTCTCCAGTTGAATCAGTTGATCAGTTTTCTGTCGAGAATGTTATTCTGGAAACCCGCACACCTGTTTTGATTGAGGTTGAAGACGGTACTAAGACGTTCACAAGTGTTGTTGTAAAGGGAACCATGAAGAATCTGCCGTTTCTTTTAGTTGACGATGGAACCAATGGGGATGCGATAGCCAATGATCATATATGGAGCAAGTCTCTTGATTTGAATGACGGACAATACACCTGGCAAGCATACAACCGTACATCTGTTACGAAATACGACACGGTCAGAACTGTCGATGAAAACGGAACAATCATCTTGAAGATAACCCCGACTTCGGTGAGCAAAGACGATCTGATCAGTTCCGGCAACAGTCTGAAATTTGAAGTGACGGGAAAGACGGTAAATGGTGAGACATTCTATGGTTACAAAAATAAGACACTGACATTTGTTCTGAACATGTCAACCTTTAGCATCCAGTATCCGGGTGAAACGGTTCAGCCTTATATCATGGGACTAAAAGATGATTGGAGTGAAGGAACAGAGTTGATCCGTGGAAGTGAAGCGAATACCTGGACCTATTCAGCCAGTGGCTTCAGTATGGGGGAAATGGTCAATTTTAATTTTCGAAACGGCTCTATCTGGGAGAACGCCTCCCCTCAAAGCCGTTCTCATATAGTAGCCGGTAATGATGAGATTTATGCCGAATTCGGCATCTTTACAGGTCTCAGTTCGCAGTCTGACAAATCGTTGTCTCTTTATCCGGTTCCAGCAAAGGACAGACTAACGATCAGAACGCCAGATGGATTTTCCATCCATGACATAAAAGTTATTGACATTTCCGGCAGAGAAGTGCTGGTGATAAAAGGAGAAAACCGAAGCATTGATGTATCCGGCCTGATTCAGGGAATCTATTCCATCCAGGTTACAAATGTGGAAGGGCTGATCCTGACATCCCGTTTTATAAAATATAATTAAAAAAATCCAATTGCTTAACCTAAAATAAATTAACTGTCATGAAAAGATGTACTCTACTATTGGTAATCATGGCCATTTGGTCGTGTTCTTTTGTAGTAAAAGCTCAGGTCCTTCCAAGTGACTCTCTGGCACTGGTGGATCTTTATAACTCCACCGGCGGTCCGAATTGGGCCAGTCAGGGCGGCTGGTTAGTTGGGCCTGTAAACACATGGGCTGGCGTTGTTGTTACAAACAACCGGGTAACGGAACTCGCTTTTGAATGCAACAACATGATCGGAACGATTCCTGCTTCTATTGGTAACCTGACGGAACTGACCAAGTTGCAATTGAATGGGGATGACAGTCCTGAGACGTACGTCGATCTTCACGGAACAATCCCGGCTGAACTTTGGAATTGCACCAAGTTGGTCAGACTTCAGATCAAGTTTACTCACATTTCTGGCCCACTGCCTGCCGGCATTGAAAAACTGACGGCTTTACAGGAAATCAATTTCCAAAAGACCAATCTGGGATGCGAGATTCCGGCCGAAATTTTCAATTTGCCTTCACTAACCAAAGCCTATCTGCACCAAAGCAATTTTATCGGTAAAGTTCCGTCTACGCTGGTCAATGCAACCAAACTGCAAAGATTGTATTTGCAGGGTAATCACCTGTCTGCAGGACTTCCTTTTGTTGCACTGCCGGCTGCTAATGCTGCCAAAGTTGAATTGACCGGTAACTATTTTACATTTGCCGATTTGAAACCTTATTATGATGCCAAAGCTAACCTGGCCTCATTGATCAGCGATAATCAGTATGCTCGCAAAACAGCCTTGATAGCGGTTAATGCCGGTAAGACTTGTAACCTGAATGGCAGTGCTGCTGATGGTGAAGCGTATGCTTGGTTTAAAAATACAGGTGATACCCCTATCGGCACGGATTCTGCTTTGGCAGTGACGATCAACGGTTCTGCCGATGAAGGAACGTATACCTGCAAAGCTCAGTCTTCCATGGCCTCGGGATGCAACATGCTGTCTGTCTATACGATTAATCAGCCAAGCTTAGTCAGTGATTCATTGGCATTGGTGGATTTGTATAATGCTACAGGCGGATCGAATTGGACAAGCCAAGGTAATTGGTTGACAGGGCCTGTCAGTAGCTGGGCTGGTGTTGTTGTAACAAACAACCGGGTAACGGAACTTGCTTTTGAATGTAACAACATGATTGGAACAATACCTGCTTCTATTGGAAACCTGACGGAATTGACCAAGTTGCAACTGAATGGGGATGACAGTCCTGAGACCTATGTCGATTTGCATGGAACCGTTCCGGCTGAACTTTGGAATTGCACCAAGTTGAACAGGCTTCAGATCAAGTTTACTAATATTACTGGCCCACTGCCTGCTGGCATCGAAAAGTTGACGGCCTTACAGGAAATCAATTTTCAGAAGACTAAGCTAGGCTGTGAGATTCCGGCGGAGATCTTTAATCTGCCTTCATTGACCAAGGCTTATTTGCACCAAAGCAATTTCACCGGGAAAGTGCCATCCACACTGGTGAATGCAACAAAACTTCAACGGTTATATCTACAAGGGAACAACCTTTCCGCAGGTTTACCTTTTGTCGCTCTTCCGGTCGCCAATGCTGCCAAGGTTGAATTGACAGGGAACCATTTTACGTTTGCTGATCTGAAACCATATTACGATGCAAAATCTAACCTGGCCTCATTGATTTGTGATTATCAATATCTGAAAGACACCGTGAATGCTGCCGCCAGTATTGGTGAAACATACACCATGTTTGGGAATGTGCCTGATGCAGAAGCTTTTGCCTGGTTCAAAGATGCCGAAACAGTGCCGATCAGTACGGACTATTTCCTGAATCTATCCATGGAGAGTGCTGCAAACGAAGGCATTTATACCTGTAAAGCACAGTCTTCAATGGCTTCAGGTTGTACAATCCTGGCTACCTACAAGATGAAAATTGCCAGTCTTGAAAGCGATTCGCTGACATTGGTTGATATTTACAAAGCTGCCGGTGGACCAAACTGGGGCTCTCAGGGAAATTGGTTGACGACAGAACCCCTTAGAAACTGGAGTGGCGTCACAATGAGTGGTGACCGTGTAACGGAACTTTCTTTTAAGGACAACAACATGACCGGGACCATGTCTCCTTCTATCGGAAACCTGACCGAACTGACAAGGCTGGATTTCAATGGCAACGATAATCCTGTTAAAATCATGAATGTTCAAGGAACTGTTCCTGGTGAACTTTGGAATTGTTCGAAACTGACGAGACTTCAGATCAAATTCACAAATATGACCGGTCCACTTCCTGAGGGTATAGAAAAATTGTCCAATCTGAGTGAAATCAATTTCCAGATGACAAAACTGAATTGTGAAATTCCATCCGAGATATTTAATATTCCAACCTTGACCAAGGCTTATCTGCATCAAAGCAATTTTATTGGCAAAGTTCCGTCGACGGTGGCCAATGCCACTAAGCTCCAACGTCTGTACCTGCAAGGAAACCATCTTTCATCCGGACTCCCCTATGTGGAAATTCCTGCAGCCAATGCGGCGAAAGTCGAGTTGACAGGTAATTACTTTACGTTTGCTGATGTCAAACCTTATTATGATGCCAAAGCCAATTATGCTGGTTTCATTTGCGATTATCAATATGCCAAGGATACGGTTGTTATGACCGTCAATTCAGGTGTAAAGGCAACTCTTGAAGGTCAGGTAACTGATGGTGAGGCTTATGCCTGGTTTAAAAATGCCGAAACTACACCGGTTGGTACTGACCCCAGTCTGGATGTAACCTTGAACAGTGTCGCCGATGAGGCAGTTTATACCTGTAAGGCTCAGTCTTCTTCCGTTTCAGGCTGTAATATGTTGACAGTCTATAAGCTGAAATTAGCGACAGGTCTCAACAACGCTCAGGTAATGTGCGCTGTTTATCCGAATCCTGTTTCCGACCGTTTGTTTATTCAATCAGCTAAGGCTCTTGAGCATGTTGCTATATATGATCTAACCGGAAAATCCGTTTTGAAAGTTAATGGCGCCGGTTCTTCAACCATTAGCCTTCCGGTTGACAAACTGAATAAGGGTGTTTATATGGTCGTGGTTAAAACAGCTGACACGGTTGCCACGCACAAGATCGTCAAAGAATAGATTTCACCAAGAAAGGGATTTGTCTGTTGGCTCTTGTTAAGCGTCATTCAGACAGCACTTTCTTTTGAGACGGCCAAAGACATAAACCATTAATTTATATCTTTGAAACATGGAAAGACTGTGGGGACATCCCGTTTCCCACAGCCTTTTTATTTAATCAACTTCAAATGAGACGAATCATATACCAGTTTCTTTTACTGGCCGTATTGCTTAACGGCACTCCAGCTCAGGCATTGGAACGGCCGAAGTTGGTCGTTGGCATTGTGGTCGATCAGATGCGTGAAGATTTTTTATTCCGTTTTTATAACCAATATGGAGAGGATGGATTTAAACGGTTGGTGAAACATGGTTTTGTCTGCCGGAACGTTCACTACAACTACGTACCCACTATTACAGCTGTCGGACATACAAGCCTGTGGTCAGGGACAACACCCAAATTTCATGGAATTGTCGGAAATTCGTGGTATGACCGGCAGACTAAAAAAGTGGTGTATTGTGTGGATGATTCAACGGAAAAAATAGTTGGGAATGATGTTCCTGGAACTACCATTGGCGTTTCGACACGAAGGTTGCTGACAACAAATCTGGCGGATGAGTTGAAGATTTGCACCAATCAGAAAGGGAAAGTCATATCTGTTTCTATCAAGGACAGAGCTGCGGCTCTTTCTTCAGGTCACATGGCTGATGGCGTCTATTGGCTTGATTTGAACACCGGCAACTTCGTATCTAGTACATTTTTTACTCAGCGGTTGCCTGATTGGCTCGTTGCCTTTAATAGCCGGAAGTTGGCTTATCAATACATTGACCAAACCTGGAAGTTACTGCTTCCAGCAGATCAATATCCGTTCAGCCTTGAAGATGACAACCACTATGAAGAAATTATGGGAGGCAAAACTCATCCGGCTTTTCCCTATGATCTGAAAGAAATGGCGTCTAAGAATGTCCCTTATTTTGAAGTACTCAATCGTTCCCCCTGGGGCAATACTCTGATTGCTGATTTGGCAATTGAAGCATTGAAGCAGGAGAAACTGGGGAAGGACAATATTCCCGATTTACTTCAGATCAGTTTTTCAAGTACAGATGCGGTTGGTCATACCTACGGTCCTCTTTCCATGGAGATCAATGATACTTATCTGCGTCTTGACCGTGATTTGGCTCGATTACTGAAGGCGTTGGACAATCAGGTCGGGAAAGGCAATTATGTTGTTTTCCTGGTTGCCGATCATGGATTGGGAGAGGTGCCACAGTATCTGGAAGACCATAACATTCCTGCCGGAGATTTTAAAGTCGAGCAGCTTAGGGCTTCGTTAACGGCCTATCTTGATGATGAATTGGGCAAAGGAAACTGGGTTGAATGTATTCGGAACGAAATGGTCTACCTGAATCAAACACTCATCCGGCAACGTAAATTGGAGTTGACCGACGTGCAGAATCTTGTTGCTCGTTTTATCAAACCAATGGATGGAGTGGCTCAGGTTTATACCGCTGTTCAGCTTGATGAGCAAGAATACACTCAAAAATTTTCAGCGAATGTACAGAATGGATTTAATTACAAACGTTGCGGTGATGTTAAATATGTTTTTGAACCTGGCTGGTATTCCGATTTGACAACTTGTGCCACCCATTCAGCTCAGTATAATGCGGATAGCCATGTTCCGTTGGTGTTTTTCGGTGCCTGTATTCCAAAAGGAGAGAGCTTTAACGATCATTCGATTACAGATCTGGCACCAACAGTATCCATGCTACTCGACATCAAGATGCCGAATGCCTGTATCGGTAGTGCCATAGCTGAGCTGTTGAATCGAATTCATCGATAGATTGAATAAAAACAGCCATGGGGAGAAGCACAAGGCTTTGGACAAAAATCATGATCATATGAAAAAATTAGGTGTATTGCTGATGCTGATCGGGGGAATGGTTGCCAATGCTCAATCCCCTTTCACTGTCCCCTTTTTTAAACAACTTGATCAGACTCACGACATCATAACGTTGCCCTCATGGGGCCCGTATTCAAAAAAATATGCCGGTATATCACACATACCGGTTATCGGGAATGGCATGCGCTTTGATGTGACCGCGATGCCTGGTTATTACCGGAATCGAGTGATGGTCCCAAATGTTTTATTCGAGTCTGGTTATTATCCTTGGGATATCAGTACCGATCTGTCTAAAATTACCTACCGGTATGAACTTGAATGGAAGGATAAAGTTTACGTTGATGTCACGTATTCAACGCTCGATTCCAGTACTGTCCTGGTTGGAATGGAATGTGTGAACAACACCTCACTTCCTCAGGAATTGCAGTTGAACCTGGCAGGATTTATCAATTATCCGGATGTCTTTCCCAATGTCAAAGCGTTGTATCCTGCTTCTGTCTCTTATATCAATGCCTTGCGGTATACTGACCTTAAATATGCCAAACCACGTCCCTCCGACAACCTCGTTTATGATGGTTGGTTAAGGGGGGAAGAACGAAAAGATGATTTTCTCGATGGAAACGGTATCGGAAAGGAGTTTGGGAAAGATAGCGGTGATTGGGTTAGCTACCGGATAAACTTGAAAGACAATCAAAAAAACGGAAAAATAGCCCTTCGTTACCGGTTAATGCAAGGCGAGCAGCAGACGTTGATTCTTTCTGGTCTGACAAAGGACACACTTCGGTTGAAAGGAACCGGATTGTTTGAAATGGCCCGCGCTTCCTATTCGGTTACTTCTAATCAGAATGAACTGAAGTTGGTGGCTTCAGGCGGTTGTAACATGGAGCTTGACGGATTGTTCATCGGCCCGGCTTCCGCAGTCGACTCCATTCGTATTGTGCCGCTTGAAAAGCAACTGGTTCCTGAATTTACAAAAAATTTGGAAGCCGGCACTTTATTGTTGAAATATCCGTCAGTCCGCAATTATTATGGGATAGCCTGGGATTTTCCGTCGACGTTCGTTCGCGAAGTGCAGGATGAAGCTCTTGACATCGTTTTCAGAAAATATGTACATGAACACAATTATCTGGTCTTCCCTGGTGATGGAAAGGGCCTTTACATCAACGTGTTTATGCGCCCTGTTGAAGTAGCACCCATGAGCCGGCATACGGTATATGGTCTTATTTGCACGGGTGACAAGCAAACGGTTCAAACGTTGTTGGCCGGTTTCAGTCAGCAGCCGGACGCATTTATTTCACGGGAGAAGCAGCCAGATCAACCATTTACGAGCGATTTACCTGAGGGCAAACCGTTTCAATTCAGCCAAAATATGATGCGGACGGCCCTTCAGTCCAACATTGTTTATCCCATCTATACTCAGGGGCAATACATACGCCATTTTACACCCGGAAAATGGTGGAACAGTTTGTATACCTGGGATGCAGGCTTCATTGCTCTTGGGTTGATCCAAATTGATCCGCAGAAAGCTGTCGAATGTTTAAATGCTTATACGACACCGGCAGGCAGCCAGTCGGCTTTTATTCATCACGGATCACCCGTTCCGGTACAAATGTATGCGTTCTATGATTTATGGAACAAGACCCAGTCAAAGGTGTTGCTGAATTATTTCTATCCGCGTCTGAAGCGGTATTATGAGTTTATGGTTGGTCACACACCAGGCTCAACCATAAATTCGTTCCATTCGAATCTGCTCAAAACCTGGGACTATTTTTATAATTCCGGCGGTTGGGATGATTATCCTCCACAGAAAGCAGTCAGGGACAATCATCTGGAAACCACCGTATCACCTGTTATTACGACAGCTCATATGATCCGTGTTGCCAAGATGCTCAGAAAAGTGGCACTAGAAACCGGCAATAAGGCCGACGTGAAAGGCTATGATTCAGATATAAACACTTTTAGCCATGCCTTGCAATCAATCGCATGGGACACGAAGAGTGGCTATTTTAGTTATGTGGTTCATGATTCGTTGGGACATCCGGCTGGATTTTTGAGAGATCCGGAAAGTGGTGCCAATTTCAACATGGGATTGGACGGCGCGTATCCGATTTTCTCTGGTATTTGCACACCAGAGCAGGATTCCATTTTGTTGAATAAGATTTTTTCCGATGATCATATGTGGAGCAAGGCCGGCATTTGTGTCGTTGACCGTCAGGCACCGTATTACCGGATAGACGGCTATTGGAACGGGGCCGTATGGATGCCCCATCAATGGTTTATTTGGAAGGCGATGCTTGACCTTGGACGTACGGATCTTGCCTACAAGATTGCAGATCGGGCGCTTCATGTTTGGCAACGTGAAACGGATGAAACGTATTTTACGTTTGAACATTGGTTTGCCAAGAATGCCAGAGGGGCTGGCTGGCATCAGTTTGGTGCGTTATCGTCTCCTGTATTGAATTGGTATACTGCCTATTACAAACCAGGAACGGTTACTGCAGGATTTGAGGTGTGGATCGACCGTCAGTCTTTTAACGCCGATCATTCGGTTTACGAAGCCAGTCTGTCGTTTGATGAGGCGACAAGCCCACACCAACGAAGTCTGTTGATTGTAATGAATCCTGCTTATCGTTATGACGTGTTGATAAACGGCCGTCGACTACCAGCCAAAAGTCGTTTTAACGGATCGTTGGAAATTATGCTGCCGGCCAGCAATAACTCCTGCAAACTGGAAATAAAACCAATCTGATTTTTATGAAAACGACAAAACGCGTTTTTATACTGGCTCTCTTCGTGGCTCTTCTTTCAAGCACTCTCCCCGCGAGACAGCTCAGACCTGTCGACCTTGTCTATCCGCAAATGGGGTCCGCCTGGTCCAGATGGTTCTTTTTTTCTTCGGCCAGTCAGCCGTTCGGCATGGTCAGTCTTTTCCCCGATACAAAAATCGATGGCGAATGGAAAAGCGGTTATCGCTATGGTACGGATACGATCAGAGATTTCAGTCACATTCACGAATGGCAGCTTTCCGGAGTGGCTGTGATGCCCGTCGCGTTTTCAGAGGACTCCGTCGCAGCCATTTTGAATGACTGGTCTTCTGCGTTTTTGCACCAAAAAGAATCGGTGAAACCGGGTTTTCATGCGGTTTATCTGGAACGCTATCAGATCAGGGCTGAACTGACAGCCGGAAATCGCGTTGGTTTTCATCGGTATACATTTAACAAGGGCCGGCATCATGGCATCGTTTTTCAGCTTAGCGGCCAGTTAGGGCCGTCGGACCTTATCGAAGGTGGATTCAGGCAGACTGGGCAACAGGAAATAACCGGTTTTGTTGTTAACAGTGCGACCATGCGTCGCCCCAAGGAAACGCCTGTCTACTTCTGCGCAAGATTTAGCCGCCCTATCAAAGCCATCCATTTGATCACTCCAGATAGCCTGTTCGCAACAACAAGTTGGAAAGGGGAAAGGGGCAATATACTCGTTGAAATCGAAGAAAACGGGAGCCAGTCGTTACTGATGAAAGTAGCGGCTTCTTTTACAAGCGAAGCAGGAGCTGTTGCCAATCTGAATGCTGAATTGCCAGGTTGGCAGTTTGACCGCCAGCGAAAGAAAACCGAAATACGTTGGAACGACTTGCTTTCACGCATTGACATAAAGGGCGGAACGCTTCAGCAGCAGCGACGTTTCTATACGGATCTTTGGCATGCAATAATGGGACGCCGTATGATTAGTGATGCCGATGGCCATTATGCTGATATGACAGGTTCTGAAAAAGTGATTCGCCAATTACCATTGGATAAAAACGGTCGTCCCCGTTTCAATCTGTATAATTCCGATGCTTTTTGGGGAGCTCAATGGACGTTAAATACTCTTTGGGATCTTGTATACCCGGAGATAACCAATGAATGCTGCAACTCATTGCTGGAATATTATAAAAACGGAGGCTTAATTCCAAGAGGACCATCGGGTGGTAACTACACTTTTGTAATGACGGGTGCTTCCACAACTCCTTTTTTTGTGAGTGCCTGGCAAAAAGGTATTCGCGGATTCAACATAAACCTGGCTTATGAGGGATTGAGGAAAAATCATTTTCCCGGGGGACTCATGAGTAAGGTTGGGTACGAACACGCCACGTCCAAAGGAGCGGGAATAGATTATTATATCAATGGCGGGTATGTCCCTTACCCGCTTTCTGATACTATTTTCGGAAGTCATCAGGACGGTGCTGCCATTACGTTGGAAAATGCCTATCAAGATTGGTGCCTGGCACAACTGGCCAGGTCGTTGGGAAAGGATCACGATGATAGCCTTTTTATGAAACGATCTGAAAATTTCAGGAAGTTGTACAATCCCAAACTGGGCTTTATGGTGCCAAGAACAAAAAGCGGAGGTTGGAACTATCCCTATGACCCTTTGCTTTATGATCACGGTTTCATCGAAGGAAATGGTGCCCAGTTCACCTGGTTTGTTCCGCATAACCTGCCTGCCTTGTTTGAGTTGATGGGAGGAGCCGATACGGCGGCGGCCCG
>JAUZOU010000219.1 GCA_030706285.1 Bacteroidota bacterium | reverse complement strand
CTGAATTTTCCGGGTAAAATACGCATGGCTGCGCTTCCCGGCCATCCGTTCACTATAAGCTTGCAGCGTATAAACACCTTCCGGCAAATAATCCGGCAACGCGATAAAGGAAGAATACAGTCGTTTGTCCAGAGGAAGCAGTCCAAACCGCTCGAGCAGTTTGCCGTCCGGCCCCGTTAAATTGACAAAAATACCACGGCTTAAGGCAGAGGGCAAATGAAAAGCTTCTGAAACGGTGTGGCCTCTGAACCAAATCGTATCACCGGCAACATAGGCCGGCTTATCCAACTGCAGGTACAATTTTTCCTGAGGATAATCAAGCACTTGATGGCGCAGGTTTGAAATGGCCACGTCCGTATGATCAGCCATTATAGACTGGCTGAAAACCAATACGGCAAAGCAAAAATAGTTGACGAAGGAAGTGTTCATCCGGTTTTATTTTAAGATTCAGGTCTATTCATTGTTAAACAAAAAGGATCAGGAGACGGCATCGTTCATTCCATCAGTTCCAATGCTATAGCCGGTTCGATATTCACCGCTTCCTCCACACCGGTCTCGTGCCGCAGAAAATGAACGCCCCTGCTCCACTGCTTGGTACGTCCATCCAGGAACCATCCGGAATTGCCGACATCCATCTTTGCCAGACAGAACAAACGGTCTCCTCCGGCAATCACAGGAGGCAACAATTCCAAAAACACAAATACGCCATTGGCAGGATAAGGCACATCATACCGTCTCAAATCTATGTTGATGACACCAAAATACATTTTTTCGGAAAAATCATGATTGGTATAAAGGGTCGAATTGGTTGCCGGATCATACCTTACCCTGTCGTACACTTGATAATCCACATCTGAAACCGTAATTATGACCCGTTCGGCCAATAGATCCTTGTCTGTCGGTCTGCCATTTTCATCCGCTTCCAGTATTCTCAGGCGAAAACGCCAGTGTTGCTGACTTCTGAAATAGGACAACAGACTCGTTTTGACTGCTTCCTGAAAAATCTGCACAGAACGGATCCTGGAAAATTGGCCATGGTTGTGTTCAAGAATAAAAGGGCGGCCAATCATATCCGTCTGGCGTTCAGCCAGATTCGGAATACGTTCCCTTTCTCCAAATCGTTTCAACGTGTACCCGTTGAGTATCTTTGTCCTTGGTTTCCGTTGTTGAAAGGTAATTTCAGGGAGCTTGTACAACTGAGGGCTTAACATCAGGATGGCCGACTTAAGTTCATTGACTGTCCGGCTTATGGTCTGATAGCCGATGCAACTGATCTGTACCGAATCGGACAAGTTCGCCGTTGAAAGAACCCACCGATAATGTCCCTCTGTATCGGTCAGCGTCGTTTTGCCGGCCGGCTTCAACTTGAAGGTAACCCCTGGCAAACCATTGCCGGATTCCGCATCGACAATTTGTCCGCTCAAGGCAACAACTGTCTGAGCCTGGGTTGTCATCCAGGCCATAACCATCCCTGTTACTATCAGCAGCACCAATCGTTTCATTTCGGTTATTTTCGGAACGTTCATGCCATAAGCTCTTCAAATGTATAAAAAATTCCAGAATGGAGAGCATCAATAGGATAAAGAGCGACAAACTGGCTCTTGATTGTCAACCTTGATATTATCGTCCGACAGCAAAAGTAAAGGCACAGTCGAAAAAGGCAAGGTCACCGGAACGCGGCGTAAACTCGTCCTGCGGCAAAACCGGATCAAATTGAAAACTTGTGGAGTTCCCCCAAAAAGGATCAACTGATTAGTCGTTTGATGGACAGGATCAGGTAGTGAAGCGGGCACGGGCAGGCTGCGACGACTATGATGAAAAACGTTAAGAAAACCGGGGGGAGAGAGGCGCCCGGAATTTTTGTCTTCCGAGGAGCGAAGCGACGCTTCGAAAATTCAGCCGAACGATACCTGGTTTTTAGTTTTTCGAATCGGAGCAAGCCTGACTGTCCGGGCTAGCGGAACGGCGACTTAAAGCAACCGACTGATCAACACCTTCCCCATAGCTACTATTGAAAATTTAAAACTTTCTGTTGATCGGGATGGACGCTTAGTACACAAGTTTTTTAATTGATCCGCAAAATTGAAGCCATAGCAGCACAAGCTTCTATCTATCAATAAAAAAAGGTGCTTCAAAAAATTGAAACACCTTTTTTTATTGATCAGCAAAGAGGCATTACATCATGCCGCCCATTCCTCCACCCATTCCTGCAGGCATGGCAGGAGCAGGATTTTCTTCTTTCTTTTCGGCAACAACGCTTTCAGTGGTCAGGAACATACCTGCGATAGAAGCAGCATTCTCCAAAGCCACGCGGGTCACCTTGGCCGGGTCGATCACACCGGTCTTGTAGAAGTTTTCATACGTATCTGTGCGGGCATTGTAACCAAAATCATCTTTTCCTTCGCGGACTTTGTCGACAATGACAGCACCTTCTTTACCTGCGTTGAAAACAATCTGACGCAATGGTTCTTCGATAGCGCGACGGACAATTTTGATACCCAGATTTTCATCTTCGTTTGCTCCTTTTAGGGCTTCCAGAGATGGAAGAGCACGAATGTATGCCACACCACCACCAGGAACCGTACCTTCTTCGATAGCAGCACGGGTTGCGCTCAAGGCATCATCCACACGGTCTTTCTTTTCTTTCATTTCAACTTCGGAAGGAGCACCAACATACAACACGGCAACACCACCTGCCAACTTGGCCAGCCGTTCCTGCAGCTTTTCGCGATCATAATCAGAAGTCGTCATGGCTATCTGAGCCTTGATCTGAGCCACCCGCTCTGCAATGTCGTCTTTTTTACCTTTACCATTTACAATGGTAGAATTGTCTTTGGTAATGGTAATCTTTTCTGCCGTACCCAACATATCGAGGGTCGCTTTTTCCAGCTGGATACCTTGTTCTTCAGAAATAACCGTACCGCCAGTCAAAATAGCGATATCCTGCAGCATTTCTTTACGACGGTCGCCAAAACCAGGCGCTTTGACAGCGCAAATCTTCAGGTTGGCACGCAGACGGTTTACAACCAACGTTGTCAGTGCTTCACCATCAATATCCTCAGCGATGATCAGCAACGGACGGCCGGATTGAACAGCCGCTTCAAGAATAGGAAGCAGCTCCTTCAAAGAAGAAATCTTTTTATCGTGGATCAGAATATACGGATCTTCCATTTCCACTTCCATCTTTTCTGTATTGGTCACAAAATACGCTGAAAGATACCCACGGTCAAATTGCATACCTTCCACCACATCAATATGGGTATCAGTTCCTTTGGCTTCTTCGATCGTGATGACACCTTCTTTGGATACTTTCTTCATAGCTTCAGCGATAAGACTTCCGATTTCAGCGTCGTTATTGGCAGAAATCCGGGCTACCTGTTCGATCTTGTCAAAATCGTTACCGACTTCCTTTGATTGCTCCTTGATGTGGGCAACAACGGTTGCAACAGCCTTATCAATGCCACGTTTCAGGTCCATCGGACTGGCACCGGCGGTTACGTTCTTCAAACCTTCCCGGATGATACTCTGAGCCAACACGGTAGCGGTAGTCGTACCATCACCGGCATCATCACCTGTCTTGGAAGCAACTTCCTTAACCAACTGAGCACCCATGTTTTCAAACGGGTTTTCCAGCTCGATTTCTTTAGCCACACTCACACCATCTTTTGTAATTTGAGGTGCACCAAATTTCTTTTCGATGATGACATTACGGCCTTTCGGTCCAAGCGTAACCTTTACAGTATCAGCCAATTGATCTACTCCACTCTTCAGAAGTTCACGTGCTTCCGTGTTGAATTTAATTTCTTTTGCCATGTTCGTACGAATAATTAAAATTTAGCTAGAATATCTGACTGACGCATAATGAGCAGCTTTTCACCGTCAAGTTCAATTTCGGTACCGGCATACTTGCCGAACAGTACAACATCACCAACGCTTACTTGCATAACTTCATCCTTGGTTCCGGGGCCAACCGCAACGACTTCGCCTTTCAGGGGCTTTTCTTTGGCAGAATCAGGGATAATGATACCACTCGCTGTTTTTTGTTCTGCAGCCGCTGGTTTAACCACTACACGGTCAGAAAGAGGTTTTAATGACATAATGACTTAGTTTTAGTTTATAAATAAAATATCTTTGCGGGGATGCCCCCGATCTTGTTAGTTTATTCGGTTTTTCAGAATGAACCGACATAAAGATACGTGCGAATTTCGTGCCAAACCTCTTTTGAGCGTTACAATTTTGATACGACTGACAAAACTGCCTACACGTCAGCTATAAGGAGGGTGGAACTGACAAGTTGGCAAACTCATGGTACGAGCACCTTCATGACGGATAAGGACTGGCCTTCCTGCTTCACCCGGACAAGATAAACACCAGCGCTAACCGGCAAATAAATCAGTTCTTCTTCCGGGTCAATGACTTTCGCAGACAGCCTGCCAGCCAAATCATAGACGCCAATTTCTTTCAACTTATCCCCACTTACCCACAACCGGCCTTTCGCATCCGACCCGGCTTTAGCAAGTAGTTGACCACCGGTTGTTGAAAAGTCCAACTTCGTCATATACGTTTCGCTGTTGACGGCCTTCCTGTCCATACCTGTCAACACGGCATCCTGAAGTTTACCGGTCAAAGTATCCGTCTCTTTTTCAGAAGATGTCTGCACCTTAAACCTGACAACTGGCCCGGTATTGCCCTTCAGCGGGTTATCCGTACGCAACGACCAAACCAATAACCGGTACCGGTTTTCTGCTGCTGAAACACATTTGAAGGAGATCACATGCCCGTCAGACCGGTCTGACAACAATTCAGCCGTACTTGTCTCAACGGCAATACCCGATGACAGAACCATGTCTACTTGCAAGGCCTGTACCCCATCAATATTATCCAGACAGAGATCAACCGTTGCAGCATCTGTTTCCGACTGACACAAATAAACATGATTGGTCTTGCCGGCGGCTTTGGCATTATACACTTTGGCATCGTCTGTTTCAGTCCGTCTGACAGCCACTTTCGAAGAAGAAACGGTGGCATTGATGAGATCAACCAATTTCACCACATCGACCACATTCCAGGACCCATTTCCATCCATATCAGCCGCCTCTTTCTGAAATCCGTCCGGATTCTTTCCATTGATCCAGGCGACCAACCAAACAATATCCGTCACATTGACCTGCTCGTCACCATCTGAGTCTCCAATATAATAAACAGGCAAAATGGATAGTTTGCCATCTGTTAACGTTATATCGGCTGCCGTTGCACTGGTATCTACCAATACCGCCTTTTTCAGGTCGATCGTATACGATCTGACCGTATCCGGGACAGTCAGGTATAAATGCAACACAGCCCCATCATTGCCCATAAGCGTATCCTTGCTCTTTAGCGAATACGCCATAAACTTGTACAGCTGAGTCGAATCCGACATCCTGGCAAT
>JAUZOU010000218.1 GCA_030706285.1 Bacteroidota bacterium | reverse complement strand
GTCAACCGTTCAATCGTAGTCCTCAGTGGTGGTTGAATTATGGTGCCCGGCTCAAATGGACAGCCGCCGCTGTGTATCAGAGGATGGCCACATCGACAGGTCCTGATGGGAAAACCTATCTGTATCAACACAATGCGGTGGCTCCTGATCTGTTTGCTTCTGTTGACTATTCGGAGCATCGTTTTCTGACTGGTTGGGCTGTTGATTATAAAAGTATCCTTCCAGAACAGTATATAACCGATGGAAATGGTGTTAAAATCGTCAACAAACGGAAATTAAACACCCCTGCCTTCATGGTGTATGGGAAATACACCGGCAAATCTTTGATTGTGTCAGCAAAAGCGTTGTATGGCCAGAATCTGACCGATCACAACTTGATTGGAGGATACGCCATTACGCCTGACCATAACTACATCCCTTATAATACGTTTACCTCATTTATCAACCTGACGTATGGTGTGAAACATCAGTTTGATCTATTTGCAGGTTATAGTGCAAATCTTGGTCCAGACAAGACGCTACCGGAAAACAGCAACTTTTATGGCTTTGGTGTCGATGAAGCCAATACGTCTGAAGAAAAGATGATTGGAACCATGTATCGTTTGACCCCATCTTATTCGTACAATTTGCCACATTGGAAAATAGGAGTGGAGTTGGAATATACCAACGCTGCTTGGGGCAAACGTGCTGCCGAAGGGTCTATTATTGATCTTGATCGTTCTGATAATCAACGTGTTTACGCAAAGCTGATGTATAAGTTCTGAGATTTTCTTCTCCTTCAATCCTCGTAAGATCAGTCAATGGCTGGTTTGATGTTCAGCCTGCTTCGATGTCAGCTCTGGTCAAAAAAATAGTTGACCTTATCTGAACAAATTTGGGCCTGTATGGTTAACTTAGAAGAATAAATACCTAACTAACCATGGAAGAAAATCTGGTAACTGTGGCCATTCATACGTATGATCGGGCCATCATTATTAAAGGCATTCTTGAATCTGAAGGTATTGACGTTTTTCTGCAAAATGTCAATCTGATCCAACCTGTTATTGCTGCAGGTGTTCGTATCCGGATCAAAGAAAGTGATCTGACAACAGCCCTTATGATTCTGGAAAAACTTAATTTTTCAGATGAAGAATCTGTCAAAGAGGAACAGGTTGAAAAAAAATCCATTCTGGTCCCGGTTGATTTTTCAGACTATTCATTAAAGGCTGCCAGAATCGCCTTTTATTTGGCTAAAGATACGGACAGCCATATCGTTTTACTACATACATATTACAGCCCTTTCTATTCCGGAGGAATGCCTATCAGTGATGCTTTTGCTTTTGATGAGGGACACGAAGAAGCCATGCGCATCCTCATCAAAAAGATGCATGAAAAGATGGATGAACTGTCAAATGCGTTGAATGATGATATTAAGTCGTGCAAAATTCCTGATATACAGTTTGTTACAAAGTTTCGTGAGGGCGTTCCGGAAGAACAAATATTGAATTACAGCAGAAAACATCATTCTCTGGTCACCATTATGGGTACCCATGGACTTGGATCAAAGGAAGGTGATTTGATGGGATCTGTTACTGTTGAAGTGATGGAACGTTCCAGAGTACCGGTTTTTGCCTTTCCTGAAAATTTGCCATTTGGTAAACTCTCAGATATTAAGACGATTGGCTTTATTACAAATTTCGAACAACGAGACCTGATCGCTTTCGAATCAATGATGCAGCTGCTGAAAAGCTATCAATTTAAAGTGTATTTTATACACTTATCCTCTGATCCGGAAAAATGGGATGAAATCAAGCTGTCTGGCATCAAAGAATATTTCGGAAAATTATATCCGGGAATTGAGTGTTCGTATTGCATGATTAGGGGCGATCAGTTGATTGATGAACTGAATGATTTTATTATGGAACGCAACATTGATATGATTGCCATGCCGGCTCAGAAACGATCCATCTTTTCAAGATTGTTCAATGCCAGTTTGGCAACAAAAATGTTGTTCCATAGTAAAACGCCTGTGCTAGTGTTAAGAGGATGATTTGACGAGTCGCATTATTTATCATTAGCTGAGAATTGTCTGTAGCAAAAGCGACGACAATTTATTGAGTATATTCCCAGGATTCAGCCAATTTTTCCAGCTGTTCCTGGGAATCTTTATCTTTGAAAGATCCTTAATTTGGATTTTCTTTTTAAAGGCTCATACTGTGTTATAATTAATATTATGTTGAATAATACACTGAGAAACCAAAATGAAATACATTCAGCCTCTTCCCCACGCTAATATTAGTTCTCAGTCTTGATTCTCTAAAAACAAAAAAAGCATCCCGAAGGATGCTCTTTTTGTATCATGCATGGAAATTCTTACTTAACCATATCTTTCATGCGCTTATCCATCACATTGTATTTATCGCTCATATCAAGGTTGTAATATATACCTCTCAAGGCAACGACATAATCCCGTTCATCAGGATTGATTTCGTAGGCTTTTTCAAAGTAAGGTCTTGCTTTTTCAAACATCGTCTTCAATTTGACCTTTTCTTTACGATACGTTTTGTCATCGCGGATGGCATTAACACGATCGAGTTCTTCAACAGCCTGATTGTAATAGATACGTCCTAAGTTGCCAAGAGCATCCGAGAATTTAGGATCCAACGTGATTGCTTTGTTGTAGCAGTCGGCAGCATCATCCAGTTTTTTGTCGTTTTCGAGAAGACGACCTTTTACATTCCATAGAGCTGCGCTTTTATCGTCCTGCTGGAGGGCTTTTCCAATCCATTCCATCGCTTGAGGCATCTGATTCTTATAAATATAAAAGTTGATCAGATTACGAGCATAAAATGGTTCCTTTGGAAATTTCTGGGCACCAAGCTGGAAAATACGAACCATATTGGCTGTATCTTTCAACATCGAATAATCATCGCACAAACGAGCATAAATCCAAGCTGAGTCAGCGTTGTTGTCTTTTACCTGTTCGTAGTATTTAACAGCGACTTCCGGTTTATTAGCCTGAGTAGCACAAAGGCCACAATAATACGTCAATCTTGAAATCAGGGTGTCTTTTTCAAGACCTTTATTCTTCAGGAAAGGAATTGACGGATAAGACAGATAACTGCCAAACATTGACAACGCCTTCACATAATCTTTATTTGAATAATAATAAGATCCGGCATCTGTAAAGCCACGTTGAAAACGCATGGTACGGTCGACGATTTTATTCGTGAACTTTGGTTTGACCTTGCCTTTTTCGTTAGGCAGCCTGTCAAGAGAATCTGCTTTGACATAAGCATTCAGAGCATTAACGAGAGACTCGCCCATCAGATTCTGGTCGCCGTTTTTTGTAGTCCATTGTTTTTTCTGCTGTTCTTCAAAAATGGCGTTGTACACTTCTCCTGCTGTAAACCAGGTAGAAGCCAGATTTTTTGTCGTTGAATCTTTCAATGCAGGCAGAATTGCTTCTTGCGCACCTTTTGTATCAGGTACCTCGGCCAGCAATTTAGCTTTTGCCCGGTTAACGTTCTTCTTCTGAGCAAAGGCATTGCTTCCTCCCAGAAGAATGGCTAGAATCAAGAGTACAACCTTTGTGTTTGCATTAGTTAAACATGCTCTTCTCATTGCTGTAAATAGTTTAATATATATTTATTTTGTTGAAATATAATCCGTTAGATTTCATTGAACGTATCGTCTGCGGGTTCATTACTATCTGTTTCATCAGTTTGGTTCAAACCGTCGTCTGCCATTGCGACTTCTTCTTCAGTGGTCTCTTTCTGTACTCTGCAGACAGAGGCAATTTCATCGTGACGTTTTTCAAGGTTGATCAAGCGAACGCCTTGCGTGGCACGGCCCATAATCCGGAAATCAGAAACAGCAACCCTAAGAGTAATACCGGATTTGTTGATAATCATCAGGTCATAATCATCCGTAACGCATTTGATGGAGACCAATTTGCCTGTTTTATCGGTGATGTTCATGGTCTTGACACCTTTTCCACCGCGGTTGGTAATCCGGTAATCATCCAGATCCGAACGCTTACCATAGCCTTGCTCAGAAACGACCATGATGGATTCTTTTTCCTTATCCTTGATGCAGATCATGCCCACTACTTCATCTGCCCCATCGTCGTCCAGCGTCATGCCTCTGACACCGGTAGCGGTACGGCCCATAGTACGTACAACCCTTTCATTAAAGCGGATGGCACGACCATTCCTGTTTGCCAGGATGACGTCAGTCTGGCCGTTCGTCATTCTTACAGCGATGACTTCATCATCTTCACGGATGGTGATGGCATTCACACCATTCTGACGTGGACGGGAATAAGCTTCCAGTAACGTCTTCTTTACGATACCGCGTTTCGTACAGAACAGCAGATAATGCGAATTAATGAAATCCGTATCAGTCTGCAAGGCCTTAACCCGGACAAACGCATTCACTTTATCTGATGCATCGATGTTTAGGAGGTTTTGTATGGCACGTCCTTTGGAGTTTTTGGTTCCTTCTGGAATCTCATACACTTTTAGCCAGTAACATTTACCCTTTTGAGTGAAGAAAAGCATGGTACTGTGCATGGATGCCGGATAGATATATTCGACAAAATCTTCATCACGGGTTTCGCTGCCCTTCGATCCGACACCGCCTCTGTTTTGAGTACGGAAATCGATCAGTGGTGTACGTTTGATGTATCCAAGATGAGAAATGGTAATGATCATTTCGTCATCTGAGTAGAAGTCTTCCGGATTAAAGTCTTCGGAGGCGTAAACGATTTCCGAACGACGTTTGTCTCCATATTTATCCTTTACTTCCTTGAGCTCAGTCTTGATGATGTCCATCCGCATTTCTTTGCTTTCAAGTACCTGTTTGTACCAGGCAATTTTCTGCATCAGACTTTCGTATTCATTCTTGAGTTTTTCCATCTCCAGTCCTGTCAACTGACGCAGGCGCATTTCAACGATAGCTCTCGACTGAATGTCTGATAAAGCAAATTCTTCCATCAAACGTTCGCGTGCTTCATCAGGAGATTGTGACGAACGGATAATAGCAATGACACGTTCGATGTTGTCACAGGCGATGATCAATCCTTGAAGAATGTGAGCCCGCTTTTCGGCTTCATTCAGCTCGTATTGAGTACGGCGGGTAACCACATCATGGCGATGTTCGACGAACAGACGAATCAAATCTCTCAGATTCAGTAATTTAGGACGGCCGTTCACCAATGCAATGTTGTTGACACTGAAAGATGATTGCAAGGGGGTCATCTTGTACAACTTGTTAAGCAGTACGTTCGAGTTGAAGTCTTTTTTCACCTCGATGACAATCCGCATACCTTCACGGTCCGATTCGTCATTGATATGATAAATGCCATCAATTTTCTGTTCTTTGACCAGATTGGCAATATCAGTGATCAATTCTGCCTTGTTTACTATATAAGGAATCTCGGTAATGACGATTTTTTCACGATTGCTATCC
>JAUZOU010000217.1 GCA_030706285.1 Bacteroidota bacterium | reverse complement strand
GTAAATACCTGGGCCTGTCCGGCTGTATGAATCGTATTTCGCATATTCGTTGATAAACCAGGCTGGATTGCGGTAATAGTGTTCGTCAACCAGATCGGCTGTTTTAGGTATATCCCAGGTTGGACTATCAGTACCCCAGGCGGCCACATCACCGATCAACTTCATGGCTGGGTAATGCGCTTTTATGCTGTCATAAAATTGACAATAGGCGGCTGAATAATAGGGGCTGTAATAGTTCTCATTTCCGATTTCCATGTACTTAAGACCATAAGGTTCCGGATGTCCGTTAGAGGCGCGTAAGGCACCGTATACTGTTGTGACAGCCCCATTCGCGTATTCGATGGCATCAAGGGCATCCTGTATATATGGTTTTAAATCGTTACCTGTTACGAAATCATTATGAGCGATGCCAACATTGACTACAAATAAAGGTTCAGCACCGATGTCTTCACTCAATTGCAGGAATTCGTCGAATCCCATCCCATCAGAAGTCCTGTACCCCCAGAGATTGTTATGACCAGGCCGTTCTTCGATAGGGCCAATGGATTTTTTCCACTGGAACCGGTTGGCCAACACGTCTCCTTCAATAAAGCAACCGCCGGGGAAGCGGACAAATTTTGGTTTCATATCCAGTAATAGCTGTGCCAAGTCTGGCCTTAACCCGTTTTTACGGTTGTTGAAAGTCGGAGGAAAGAGTGAAACGACATCCAGGTATACAGTGCCTTTTGCATGGAATGACAGAACTAAACGAGCTGCTTTATCGTTGCCGGAGGCCGTCAGTTTGCAGGTGTATTTTTTCCAATCGGTTGAAAGGCTTGGAATGACTGCTTTAGCATACGTATGGGTACCATCGGTGCTTTCAAGAGTTGCTGTCACATTTCCTTTAAACATCGTGTCGCATTTTGCAAAGAATGAGAGGGTATACTCCCGGCCATCAACCACATTCATGCCCCAGAAGCCAGCATTGGAAATACCAGCCCTATATGTAGCAGTTGCGCTGAAAATTTTAAGACAAAGCGCCTGAGATTGAGCCGTGTTTAATAAATCGGTATTGACCAGTGAAGCCGTAAGGCTGGCGGACACATCTTTTACAACTGTCCAATATTCCGGTGTTGCAGCATCCTCAAAGGATCTGTTTCTGATCAGCTCAGCATAAAGCCCTCCATCTGCCGCATGGTTGATGTCTTCAAAAAATATTCCGTGATGTACTGGGCTGATGCTGATGCCTTTATTTTGCACATCAAGTGTTATGGCTGCCTGCTGTGCCCACGTACAGACGGACAGTCCACTCGCCAGTAATATTAAGAACGTGTTTTTCAATGTGTAAGGACTTTTGATTAGGTTAAATTATTGCCGGAACAGACGGGAAAAGTTGCCGATTTCAGTCAATAGCCGGGCGTAAAGATAGAACCTTTTTTTAGACACGCAAATAAAAAGTGTAGAAAAAACACTAAAAAAGTGGTAAACTGTAAAAAAATGAAAAAAACGAGTCGGAAACTGTCCTTTATATTGTTTCAGATGCTTTTTTAAATGAAAGAAAAATAGATAGTTATGCTAGTGTTAAAGGCTTTTAACAAAAGTTTATATTTATACCGGTTTTTCCGATCTGTCTCGTTTAAAAGGTTATCAAAAGATTACGATAAAAGAAATATAATGTATTCTATTTTGGACGTTGGTACAGAATGATGCCGTCAAGTTAATCCGTACGATCCTTTGACTGGCATAATCCTCTGTTAATTACACGAACCATATATTCTGACGTGTTTTCAAGATAGTATTTGTCAGTCTTCACCCTCTCATTTGTGATAATTGGGCTCTATAATATAATACGGTGTATCCCGGTCAAGGACAGGTTTATTTCCTCAGCCATTTAATTGGCTTGTCGGCTATGAAGTCGCGACGCTATCCGCATCGTACCTGAAAGAAGCGATACATTAAATTATCCGGCAATCGGAAAAGTAACAAACGAAAGCGTCGTCCGTATCAGGTATTTTTACTAACTTCGAAGCTCCGGAAAATAACCGTCACAGCGCTAAGAGTCAGTAACTTTGACTTGCGCAGCTGTCTATACTGCAACTTATATAATTAGATTTCCATGGAAAAACAAAACGAACAAAACCAACTCAACATCGAACTTAGCGAGGAAATAGCTCAGGGCATTTATTCCAATCTGGCTGTTATCTCGCATTCCAGTTCGGAATTTATTGTCGATTTTATCCGATTGATGCCTGGGGTTCCGAAAGCGAAAGTAAAATCCCGCATCATTCTGACGCCTGAACATGCAAAACGGCTTCTGGCTGCGTTACAGGAAAATATAGCTCGCTATGAGATGCAATTCGGCCCAATTAAAAAACCGGCTGAAGGGGGCAATACCTTTATGCCGCCTATCATTGGATTCGGAGGCGGAGAGGCTTGACGTCACCCGTTAAATGCGATAGCCCCGGTTATCAATAGTCCCCGAACTATTTTTTATCGGGATTTTTTTCTATCTTTGCACCGCTTTTTGCAGAAATGGGTAATTTTTTTTCGGTAAGGCATTGGTTTATCGAAAAGAAGCTGTAATTTTGCAGTCCTTTTTCAGCGAAAGACAAAAGAGAATTTTGTTAACATAAATAGTAAAAGATTTCTAAAATGCCTACAATTCAGCAATTAGTAAGAAAAGGAAGGACCGCGCAGACGGATATGAGTAAATCTCCTGCGTTGAGTGCTTGTCCCCAAAGGCGTGGCGTTTGTGTGCGTGTCTATACTACGACACCTAAGAAACCGAACTCAGCGATGCGTAAGGTAGCCAGGGTTCGTCTCACCAATACCAAAGAGGTGAACAGCTACATTCCAGGTGAAGGTCACAACCTTCAGGAACACTCCATCGTGTTGGTTCGTGGTGGACGTGTCAAGGACTTGCCAGGTGTACGTTATCACATCGTACGTGGTACACTTGATACATCCGGTGTAGCAGGTCGTCAGCAAAGGCGTTCCAAATACGGTACAAAACGTCCGAAAGCAGGGCAGGCAGCTGCAGCAGCCAAGAAGAAATAATCTTCTTTTCTGCACGAAAAGTCTGAAAAAACCTTACACAAAAAATTAATCACGCTGTTTTTTATTGGTAGAAGCTTTATAGCACGGTTGAGTAAATGTTCCGGCGGGAACGTTGAAGACACAAAACAAAGAAGACAACCAAACAAAAACGGAAAATTTTTGAGAAAATGAGAAAGACAAAACCAAAAAAACGGGTTATCCTGCCGGATCCTGTTTTTAATGACATTAAAGTGACCAAATTTGTGAATCACTTGATGTACGATGGGAAAAAGAATGTCTCCTACGACATCTTTTATTCTGCTCTTGAAATCGTTAAGGCTAAATTGCCGAACGATGAAAAATCCGCACTCGAAATCTGGAAGGCCGCTCTCGACAATATTACCCCGCAAGTCGAAGTCAAATCACGCCGTATCGGTGGTGCCACATTCCAGGTTCCTACTGAAATTCGCCCGGACCGTAAAGAGTCCGTTTCAATGAAGAACGTTATTTTATATGCCCGCAAACGTGGTGGAAAATCCATGGCGGACAAGTTGGCAGCTGAAATTGTTGATGCATACAACAATCAGGGAGGTGCATTCAAACGTAAAGAAGACATGCACAGAATGGCTGAAGCTAACAGGGCATTTGCTCACTTCAGGTTTTAATAGTCATAATAAGGTAAAAGAGTAATAAATGGCTAAAACAGATTTAACATATACCAGGAACATCGGAATCATGGCTCACATCGATGCCGGAAAGACAACGACCTCTGAGCGCATCCTTTACTACACCGGTCTGACTCACAAGATCGGTGAAGTGCATGATGGTGCTGCCACGATGGACTGGATGGAACAGGAAAAGGAACGTGGAATAACCATTACTTCCGCCGCGACGACGACAAGTTGGAATTATGCAGGTGACAAATACAAAATTAACCTGATTGATACTCCGGGGCACGTGGACTTCACCGTTGAGGTAGAACGTTCATTGCGTATCCTGGATGGCGCTATTGCTACCTATTGTGCAGTAGGTGGCGTTGAACCTCAGTCTGAAACCGTATGGCGCCAGGCTGATAAATACAATGTACCACGCATTTGCTATGTGAACAAGATGGACCGTTCAGGTGCAGACTTCTTTGAAGTGGTTCGCCAAATGAAAGCGATTTTGCATGCCAATCCATGTCCGTTGCAAATACCGATCGGTGCAGAAGAAAATTTCAAAGGTGTTGTGGACCTCATCACGATGAAAGCCATTTTCTGGCATGATGAAACGATGGGTGCAGAATACTCAGTGGAAGATATTCCTGCAAACCTTGTGGCTGAAGCAGAGGAATGGAGAGGAAAAATGATTGAATCGGCAGCTGAGTGCGATGAAACCTTGATGGAAAAATACTTTGACGACCCTTCCAAAATCACGGAACAAGAAATCATTGATGCCGTTCGGAAAGGAACCATTGCTATGTCACTCCATCCGATGCTCTGTGGCTCTTCCTTTAAGAACAAAGGTGTTCAGACATTACTTGACGCCGTTTGTGCTTATTTGCCGAGTCCTTTGGATACACCCGCCATTATCGGTCATGATCCGAGAGATCCTGAAAAAGAAATTGAACGTCATCCGAGTGAAGATGAACCGTTGACAGCTTTGGCATTTAAGATTGCCACGGACCCGTATGTAGGCCGTTTGTGCTATGTACGTGTTTATTCTGGCAGAATCGATGCAGGCAGTTATGTGTACAATCCTCGTTCTGACAAGAAGGAACGTATTTCACGTTTGTTCCAGATGTTTTCCAATAAGCAGAATCCTGTAGAATGCATCGCAGCCGGAGATATAGGCGCAGGTGTTGGATTTAAAGATATCCGTACGGGTGATACGCTCTGTGATGAGAAGACACCGATCGTGCTCGAATCCATGGATTTCCCTGCTCCGGTCATTGGTGTTTCCATTGAGCCAAAAACTCAGAAAGACCTTGATAAACTTGGTATAGGCCTTGGTAAGCTCGCCGAAGAAGATCCGACGTTTACGGTCAAGACGGATGAACAAACAGGCCAAACTATCATTTCCGGTATGGGTGAACTTCACCTCGAAATCATCATTGACCGTCTGAAACGTGAATTCAAGGTTGAATGTAATGAAGGACGTCCGCAGGTTTCCTATCGGGAAGCCATTTCCAAGGAAATCCAGATACGTGAAACCTACAAGAAGCAATCCGGTGGTCGTGGTAAGTTTGCGGACATGATTGTCAAAGTCGGTCCGAAAGATCCTGAATTTGAAGGCGCCCTGCAATTTGTCGATGAAGTAAAAGGTGGTAACATCCCTAAGGAATACATTCCATCCATTCAGAAAGGATTCCAGAATGCCATGCGCAATGGTGTACTGGCAGGTTTCCCGGTTGACGGATTGAAAGTGACGGTGGTTGATGGTTCATTTCATCCGGTCGATTCAGACCAGCTG
>JAUZOU010000216.1 GCA_030706285.1 Bacteroidota bacterium | reverse complement strand
ATCAAAAAATGCCTATGACAACTCAGGCGGTATATCAGGAAGTGACTGCTCCGGACGGAATGCTTTCACAAGTCAATTTACCTGACGGATCCTCTGTTTGGTTAAATTCAGGAAGCAAGCTTAATTATCCGGTTGTATTCAAACGTGGCGAACGTCATGTCTATTTGGCTGGAGAAGCTTACTTTGAAGTCCACTCTGATAAAAAGCATCCATTTATCGTCGAAACGAACCAAATGAAAATAAAGGCGACAGGTACAGCCTTCAATGTAGAAGCATACCCCGCCGACACTGTAGAAGCAGTAACGCTTGTCAGAGGAAAAGTAGCTGTCCACATGGGCCTTATGAAGCATGTGAACCTGCATCCAAGTGAACGGTTATACTACCACAGTCAGTCAAAAGAGTTTCAGGTAACCTCAGGCGATACCTATAAATGGTGTTCCTGGAAAGATGGCATATTGGCATTTAGGAACGACCGGTTGGACTATGTATTCAAAAAGATAGGTCAGAAATTTAATGTTGAAATTGCTGTAACTGATCCGGCAATAGCTTCACAATTATACCGGGCCACTTTTAACAGAGAATCGCTGGATGTCATATTGAATTTGCTGAAACAGTCAGCTCCGATCCAATACAAACGGCAAGCCAGAATTAAAGGTCCTGACGGGCAATACAGTAAGGAGAAAATCGAGGTCTTCAAATTACCATAGCCCAACCCGTTTGATATAAGCCCCATATAGATTTGCAAAAAAAAAGCAATTGACTATGTGGGGTTTTTTTTTTGACTCGTCTTTACTATAGAGCGCACAATGTGCATTGATAATTTATAAACCTTATTTCTAATTAACCTAGCAAAGAGTATGACTATCAAAACGAAACAATGGATTCAGCTCATCCGGACACTCTTGGTTCTATTCATTTTCAACATTATACAACTGAATGGCAGTATGATTGTTGCTCAAACGTCTACCTACATTACCCTGAATAAGCAGAACGCAACAATTGAGAACGTTTTAAATGAAATCGAGTCACAGACTGCTTATCGTTTCTTGTACAATAAGCAGCTGGTCGATGTCACTCAAAAAGTGACCATCCATTGCAAAAAACAAACACTGCAAAAGGTGCTGTCCACCATCTTCGAGCGAACGGGCATTACGTTTACCATCAACGATAAACAAATTGTGTTAAGTAAAAGCCCCAAAAAGTCCGTTCAAGCCCAAACCGCGCAAGTAAAGGGCATCATCCAGGATCAAAATGGGGATCCAATTATTGGTGCAACCATTCATGCAGAAGGAGATAAAACCGGAACCGTATCGGATGCGAACGGTGAATTTTCACTGAATGCACCGGAGCAATCCACCCTTACTATTTCCTATATCGGATATATCTCCACCACGGTTAAAGCAAAAACAGGAGATTATTTGCATATAAAATTAATCGAAAACGAAAAGCGGTTGGACGATGTTGTCGTTGTCGGATACAGCACCATCAAAGCAAAAGAATTGACGTCAGCTGTTGCTCACATTTCCAGCAGAGATTTTCTAAGCATCGGTAGTTCAAATCCCATCATGCAGATTCAAGGAAAAGTAGCTGGTGTAACAATCAGCAATCCATCTGCAGCCGATCCGAATTCCAGTGCGAGTGTCCAAATACGAGGCGTTTCCTCCAGAAATGCAGGGCTGCAGCCACTTTATGTCGTAGATGGCATCGCTGACGTAGATATACAGAATGTAAACCCCAATGACATAGAATCTATTGACATATTAAAAGACGGAGCTGCATCAGCCATCTATGGAACAAGAGGAGGCAACGGGGTTATTGTGGTAACCACAAAAAAAGCCAAAAGAGATGGAAATGCGAATGTCACCTATAATGGCTACTTCTCTGCAGACAAACTGATCAACAAACCCGATTTGCTCACTGCGGAAGAATTTCGCACCTATAGAGTACCTGATGGAGCACCTGATTACGGAGCATCCACTGACTGGTTCGATGAAGTTACACAAATAGGCCTGGCAAAAAGCCACGCCGTTACAATTTCAGGAGGAACCCAAAAATTCGGTTATCGAGCAACTGCAGATTACAGAGACGCATCTGGTATTGACATTCGTTCGTCAAGGAAAGAATACGGGGGAAGAATAGCCATTACTCAAGGGACTCCGGAAGATCTGTTGAATTTTTCCATCACTGCAGCCCCTCGCATCGTAAACAGAAAATCGTCCGATCAGAGTGCCATAGACATTGCCATTCGGACAAACCCGACATACCCGGTAATGGATGCAGATAATCCGACTCTTTACAGTGACTTTACAGGAAAACTTCCGACAGGGCCAAATCCGGTGGAAACGCTTTCACTCATAGACGATGGTTCGGAAACCAAACTGTTGGATTGTAATGCCAGCGCCTCACTCAACATTCTATCCGCTATCAATCCTAAATTAACGGCCGATGGCAATAATGAGTTGAATACTAAAGTCACCGTCAGCGAGAACATTGTTGATAATTTCGATTACTACTATAGTCCTTCCACAACCTCAACGAACCGTTTTGCCGGAATCAGCGGCGTTGCATCGCGTGGCTATTCCAAGGCAGTCAACCAATCGCTGGAATGGATCGGAACAGGGCGCTATACAACCGGCAGTCATACATTCAATGGACTAATCGGTTATTCCTATAATTATTACGTAAACTCAGGTCTAAGTGCCTGGAATCGTAACTTTGCATCAGATGCGCTAAGCTATAACAATTTGGGCAGTGGAGATAACGAAGCCCTGAAAGACCCAACTCGTGTTGGCATGAGTTCGTCCAAATCAGATTCCAAACTAATCGGATTTTTTGGGCGCGTCACCTACAACTACAACCTGCGATATATGGCTACGGCATCCTTACGTTATGAAGGCTCTTCCAGATTTGGAGCAAATAACAAATGGGGCTATTTCCCGGCCATTTCAGCAGGTTGGAAAATCAGTGATGAAGCGTTTATGAAAGGCATCACGTGGATTGATAACCTGAAAATCAGAGGAGACTTTGGCATAACGGGAAATCAGAATATTCCCAACTACAAATCATTAGCGCTTTATAGTACGTTCGGACAAACCTATTATAATGGTTCCTATATTACCGTAGCCGGTCCAAATTCAAACATCAATCCGGACTTAAGATGGGAAAAAGGCATTAACTGGAATATCGGGACAGATTTTTCCTTACTGAACAATCTGATAACCGGAAGTCTGAATTACTACAACAGGACTCAAAAAGACCTGGTCGGAAACTATGATGCGCCCATGCCTCCCAATATCACACCAATTATCTATGCCAATGTAGGGACAATGAAAAACACCGGTTTGGAAGCCGAAACGCAGCTCAACTTGATCAAAACCTCCAGTCTGAGCTATTCGATCGATATCGTAGGCGATATGAACGACAACAAATTCATGAGCTTTTCCAATGATGTCTACAAAGGAAAAGGTTATGATGACGCAGCTTACCTGAATCTTGGTGATTTCGGATTATCAGGTGTACCCATTCAGCGAATTGTGGAAGGCAAACGAATCGGGACATTTTATCTGTATTCTTATGCCGGAATCGACGACAATGGAAAATGGCTGGTCTGGAATGCAGCCAGAAGCAAAAAAATAAAAATAAAGGATGCCGTGGAATCCGATAAACAAATGGTAGGAAATGGACTGCCAAGGTATAAACTCTCCATGAATCATTCCCTGAGATATAAAAAGTGGGATTTGTCGTTATCCTTCAGAGGTGCATTTGGATTTGATGTATTCAACACACAAGAGTATGCTTTCGGACTTAAAAATGCCCAGCTGGGTTATAACGTTTTTAAATCAGCCTACACGACAAATGCTGCAATTGAAGACGGATTGAGTAAACCGACGGATTATTTTCTTGAAAACGGAAACTACATCAAACTGGACGTCGCAACCATCGGATATACATTCAACATGACAGGATCACGCCTTTTTTCCGGCCTTAGGATCTATGCGACAGGCCACAACCTTCTGACGATGAAAGGATACAAAGGGCTAGACCCTGATATCTTTCCTGTAAATGGATTAACTCCAGGTGTTTTGACCGGCACCAACTACTACCCTTCAACCATCCAAACGTTAATAGGCATACAGGTTAACTTCTTATAATTACCAGTACGATGAAAACTCAAATTAAATACAGCTTCTTACTTCCATTACTGCTTCTGTTTTCCTGTACAGACCTGACAGAGACAGTCTATGATCAAATCGGAACAACCAACTTTATTCAAAGCAGGAGTGATATTCTTGCCTTAGCGATCCGGCCATATGATCACGCATTCTGGTCGATCCGTCGATTGCCTGAAATACAGGAAAACTCGGCTGATCAGTGGGTTACCTACACCAGAAATGGTACTTTATGGTATGATGGCGGAAAGTATGTCCGTTCACATCAGCATACTTGGACCTGGGATGACGATTACATCAACCAAAACTGGGAAGCTTGCTGGGCAGGTATAGATCAGATAAACAATGTCCTGGATATTTTAGGGGATATCAATCCTTCTGATTACGACATGGATGCCGATGAATTCAATAATCTGCTGTTGGGCGATCGTACCTTGAGAGTCTGGTTTTATATCCGGTTATTGGATATGTACAGAAATATTCCTCTTTACAAGAGTATCAAAAATACCTCATTAAATACCGAAACCCAGGTCTCGCCACAACAAACATTTGATTTTCTGGAGTCAGAGTTGCTGGATTTGGTTAAAAAGCTGCCCCAAAAGGAATCGCTGGGAGGAAACGGCACGAAACAAGAACAATGGAACCAGGCTGGCGCAGCCTCTTTGCTGGTAAGGCTTTATCTGAATTCAGAGAAATGGACAGGCACCGCACGTTACGATAAATGTGAAGAGTACGCTCAGAAAATTATTAACGGAGAATACGGTCCCTATCAATTGGATGATGTTTGGGATAAACCATTCAAGTGGAACAACATTACATCAGACGAATTAATCTATGCCTTTGAAAGCAACCGGAACCATACATACAATCATTATTCCAGTGACATGTACTGGTGGGCATTACCTTGCGGAAAGGTCTCAACCTGTTATTTTGATTTCACGAAAGAAGGCAATCCCAATTTTAGATACGCGTTGTCGCCAGGATTGGATGTGGATGGCAAAGAGTACGATTATCAATTGGGCAAGCCAGTCCGGAAATTTCTGAAATACCCATCCGACTATCGCTTGAAGATGTACAAAAATCTCGGTAACGGCGAACGCGAAGGTATGTTTCTGTACGGATATATTCCCAACACGAAAGAAGGAGGATACATCAAGCAGACCAATGGAACCGACGACTTGTATATCAGAGACCAGGCAGGCTTCTTCTTTAACGCCGCACCCGGTGCCACGATTGATGACAAAGTATCTTCCGTCGAACATGCAGACGACAATTCAGGCTGGAGGATGGTCAAATAT
>JAUZOU010000215.1 GCA_030706285.1 Bacteroidota bacterium | reverse complement strand
CGATAACAATACTCGGCCGGGCTGATATATGTTCATGTAAGGCAACAGTCCCATTTAGATCAATCAGGTTGACGTCATCAAATGCTTCCACATGCTCAATGACAAGCTGATCTTTGACCAAGGAAGGATAAAACCGGACAGAAGCCCCATCTGCTACTTCCAACGCAGTACTAAGATTGATCACCTTATAGGAAAACGCCGTAGCCGGAATGCCTGTCGATGCTCTCAACATGCCTGGCTTATATACAACATAGATCGTGTCCCCTTTTTGCAAGTAAGAGGTCACGGCTACATTGACTTTTCGTTTGTCAGCCAGATTTAGCCGGGCATTCAATATTCTTATGTCTGCGCCGGAAGAAAGTGTCAACATGAAGTCGGAATCCTGAACAGTCGAATCAGCCAGCGTCTGGTTAAACGTCAGATAGATCATCGAACCGGTTGTGCTGGTCGTTGCAGAAACCACTGCGGGGGCAAGCACATTGTTGGTAACAGACTTAGTGTCAAATGCTGTTACATAGATATTATCGGTTCTTTTCAAGGATCCTGATAAATAAGTCACGTTCACGACATCCGTCTTTTTTAATAGTTGGCTCGACAAATTCAGCAAAACGCTGTTTTTTAAGGTGTTCAACGACGTTGAAACGACCCGGTCCGGCTGGCCGTTGACATTGACGATAAAGTCGTCTGCCTTCGCTGTTGAATCAATCAATTGAGTATCAAAGTTGATTTGAACTGTTTTTCCGTCAGTCGTTGTACCGGCAGATAAATAAGTCGGCTTCAGTTGCTCGTCGATAATCGGTCCAAACGCCTCAACCAGACCACCGTCAGCTGATGTATATGTTCCTGGAGCATACGAAACCGGTACGTAATCTTTGCTGTTGATTCTGGAATTTGTAGTCAGGATGACCATCGTCGAATCTCCGGGTTTCAATGCCGCTGCCGATACATAATTCAGCTTACTGTCAAACACTTTGAACAAGTTCACACAATTGGCAGGATCCGACATCTTTTTGTCAAAGAAAAGATGGATTTCATCCGGCTCGACAATTTTAACGCCTTTCAACCTGGGAGAAGGCGCTACACCAGTCCCCTCAACCAGACTAAAGATTTTCCCTTTTTCCGCCTTGTGACAACCGATCGCATGCTTCTCCCATACCCCATTGACCTTCACCAAGACATCATAATCGCCATAATAGCCGTTGAAGGCCAAAGAGCCGGTTTCGTCAGTGACACCGTTGATATTGGTTGTCCAGACGTGATGGATCAGATTGTAAATAGTATCGGCTGCGATTTTGGTCGTCTTATCTTCCCGTATCACGTTCACGATTGTTTCAGGTACCCAGGTAGGCTCTGTCATACCCCAAAAAATAAAGCCTTCGATGGCAGGATGAGAAAACGCCAGCCGCAACATTTTGCCCATCTCTATCGCATATTGTTGTTGAGTCAACGATTTGGCACCCATATCAAATTCGGTTATCTTTATGGGCAGGCCCAATTGAGCCAATTGATCGAAACGCGATTTGAAATTGACTACATCGACCGATGAACCGATATGACATTGAGAGCCAATACCTGAAATAGGAGCTCCATTCAGAAGCATCTTCTTTACCAACGACACAAAATTGTTTGTCTGGTCCTGCCATTCGATGATGTTGTAGTCATTCACAAACAGTTTGGCATCAGGATCGGCTTCGTGTGCCCATTTAAAGCAGTTCCAATCGATTGAATCGCCGACTATTTTTTGCAGATAGTTCGCATGTGTCGGTTCATTCAGCACATCATATTCCTTTACGATACCCCTGTAACGAGTAACCTCCCGCATGACCCTCATCCTGCAGGTATCGTACATAACCTTCGGCGTTAAAGACAAATTCATCACCCATTGAGGAATGCAATGGTAATCCGTATTGTTGTTTCCACCCCACAGTAACGTATGAGCTCTCATATTCCAGCCGACTTTGTTGAACCAACTCAACGTATTTTCAAAAGGTGCATAATTCAGAATGCCTTTTGTCGGTTCAATTCCACTCCATTTAAACTGGTTCCCACATACCCCATAATTGCAGTATTTCAGCATGATGGCCTTATACCAATCGTCATCGGTAGGAATCAACTTAGCTGAAGCACTGTTAAGATAAGGGCTGTCCGAATAATAGGTTTTTCCTCCTGAGACAATCGTCGAACCTCCGCAATTAAGTCTTAACATCGAACTACCCGTACTTTCTGCCAGCACAAGTCCGTTGATGGAAGCATTGTCTTTTGAAGCCAGGCATTCGATTTTTAAATTAGTAGACAAAGCAGTAACCGTAAATGTCGTATCGTACGCAACATTTTTACCATTTGCCTTAGCATATTTATCAAAATTTCTCAGCACTCTTACTCCGTCAATGTACACGTCGAACACTCTGGAATCCGGTGTACTGAAATATATTTCAGCAAACTTCAAGGTCAGCTGATAGGTCAGCCCCTTCGTTACCGGCAATAAATAAGCGACGTATTTTCCCCAGCGCTCTGATTGGTAGACAGCCTCATCCCCATAAACCGATTTGATGGCGTTGGATGTCGAACTTCCATAGACAGAACTGTTGCTGTTGCCATACGATAAATCGATCGAATAGCCCCATGGAAAATCATGCTTTTTAAAAACAAGTTTTACACTGTCTTTTACACCTTGTCCCTGGCTGTCAATAATCCTGACGGTAAAATTACCCTTTCGAAGTGTATCAATCCGGGCTTGGGCGCTGTTATACCAGGCAGTCGTCTGAGCATTCAACTGACTGAGCATTGTAAAAGCCATCAATAAAAAAATACTGATTTTTGTTGTTTTCATGGTATGAATCTGATTTGTTCCGCAACAGGACCAACCTATCGTCAGCACAAAACTACCTGAAATCGATCCAACCGATTAATAGGATGGATAAGAATCATATCAATCATGAAACATACAGCTGAAATAATATGATATAGATCATGATGCCTTGTCTTGGTACCGTCATAAAAACGAAAAAAGCCAACCGGAATGGTTGGCTTTTTTCGTTTAGTGTAATTATACTCTTTTTTCAGGTCTCATCCGTATTCATACGCTCGATGAAAACCGTCATAATGTACCTAAAAAAAAGAAGGTTATCTCACGATAACCAATCTTCCTTAACCTTAAATCTAATACCATGAAAAACACATTGCAAATGTAAGGTGCTTTTGACTTATACGCAAATATTCTGACATAAAAACATGTTTTTTAACATGTTTTTATAAATCGACAGGAATCTGGCCTAAAATAAGCCGATTTTCCAAGGTTAACCACGCATGGATACCGGCAAAATCATTCTTGAGCCAATCCGGGTCATTCAAAAATTTATCGAAAAGACGTATTTATCTCAAAAAAAGCAAAGCCCTGAACATTTTACAGAACATTCAGGGCTCTCTTTCTGTATCAGAAATCGTTTTGACGCTCTATCTCAGTCAAATCTTCTTCCCAATATAAAACACATAACCGTAATAGGCTTTATACTTACTATACAATTGAGCTTCATGCCGTTGGGCTGCAATGAGCTCCTCAACGGTTTTATTGCCGGCATGTTTTGTTAGAAAAAGCGCCTGAGCTGCCACCTGAGGCGTATAAAAATGCTCTGTCCAACAATTTTCCGGCAGGATAAAGGAGGCAACCGGAATATAGCCGGCTTTTTGCATCTGAGCTACTTTGGCTGGTATCGTATCAATCTCCGGATAAGCATCCTTCCAAAACGCATCGATTTCGGCCGGACGTTCTTCGGTAAACCAAGAAGCCTCTGTGACAGCAATATAGCCACCAGTTTTCAAGAATTTCCGCCATTCATTCAGCCCACGTTCAAAACCAATGTTATAGATAGCGCCTTCCGACCAGATCAAGTCAATGGAATCAGACTGAAACGGCAGGTTGTCCATAGAGCAAACAAGCCCTTTCACCCGGTCCTGAAGGTTCAGTTTCCTGGCATTTAGATTGAACAGATCGATAAAATGGGGAAACAAGTCTACCCCTGTCATTTTGCCAGGGGCATGCTGAGCCAGCACCATCGTCTGACCTCCCGTTCCGCAGCCAATATCGGCAATACAGGATTCATCAGTAAGCAAATCTATAAAGCTCAAGGCTTTAAGCGTTACTTCCGGACTACCTGGACCTTGTCGTTCAAGACTTGAAAAATAGTCGCAGATTAATTGAAAATCGAACTCGTGAATGGATTTATTTTCGTTACTCATGTTGTTTAAATTTAATGTGTTATGAACCTGGCATCCGTATCCGATACATCGTTTGTCAGGCTTCAAACTGTACTTACTATAGATACGTGAAATAGCCCCGGCAAGAATATGCCCGAGCATAACCAAAGGCTAACCGCTGATTGAGCATCAACGATTAGTTACTTCACCAAGTCCGTCTTAAATTTAAACATCCAATGATTTTAGACGTGGTAAAGATAGTGATTTTTCATTTCTTGCAACAACTATTTTTGTTCAGAAGATATGGGCTGTTGATAATCAAACATACCGCCAAGTTGTCTAAAGACATAAGCACACAATCTGTTAACTAATGATACAGCCAATCCAGGCTGATCAGCTGTAATCTGAGCCATTTGAGGTTGCATCAATTGGTTCCTTTTTTCACTTGAATTTCATACATCCCGGACTGTAATTCAAAAGTGTATTTTCCATGCTTCACACCCGAATATTTACCACCAACCACAGACTTTAGTTGTTTACCATCAGCAGTTATATCACTTAAAGACAAAGCCTTTAGTTTGAGCGTAGCCGATGAATTGGCCGGCACCACAAAGCGATAGTGACAGCCATCGCTATTTTGTTCCCAACTACTTTCAATGCGTCCATACATGGAGTCATAATAACCTTTGGCAAACGTCATTTGGCCGGTAGGATCTGGTTCGGGTTGCAAAATGAAATGATTGAATCCCGGTGATTGCTCATCGCGTTCTATTCCCAATGAATAATTGTACATCCAGGCTCCTACGGCTCCGAAGGAATAGTGATTAAACGAATTCATGCTGTTATTACCTCCGAATCCATTGACAGGGGTGTACGAATTTAACCGTTCCCAAATAGTGGTGGCTCCCTGCTCTACCGGGTACAACCACGAAGGATAGCTGGTTTGCTGAAGCAGGCGGTAAGCCACATCTGAATGTCCGGTTGAAGATAAGGCTTTGCTAATCCAGGCCGTACCGATAAAGCCAGTCATCAAGGAGTAAGGAGGGCAAACGGTTTCATCATCGGCCTTATTTTCTCGGCTGACGGTTGCCACCAGATTATCGGCTGCTTTTTGTACATTTTCCAGTTGAATAATTCCAAATGCCAACGGCAATGCATACGAAGTTTGGGTATCATTCACTTTCCCTCTAAAAGTGGTTTCCCCGCTCTCCGGATTTACATAAGTCTTGTTGAAGAACTTTTTTCTTGCAGTATAAAGTGCTGAAAAATAAGCAGCATCAACTTTTTTGCCAAGTAAGGT
>JAUZOU010000214.1 GCA_030706285.1 Bacteroidota bacterium | reverse complement strand
TGGAATTATACGGGCAAAGCGGCATCTATGTCGGCAGTACCTGTGATCCGACTACCGGATCATTTACCTATGGAGGTCAGAAGCTGAGGAGGGAAGATGATTATGTGCATGATCACGTCTTTCCAAACGGTGAATATCAGCTTTGTGATCTGTGCAATGCGAATAGTTTGCTGGTTTCAGCATCAGTAACCGAGAAACTGGGTATCTTGTCCGACCGCTATACACATGCGCTGGCAGATTATGATTATTCATTAAGGGCGAAAAGAGCCGGATTTCCTGTCCTGGTCTTGCCGGATTATTGTGGTGAGTGTACCAATGACCATACACGCGAATCCGGATATCAGACAGAACCTTTAAAAAAAAGACTGAACTATTTATTTAGCCCCAAGGGTTTTGCCTACCATGAATTTCTGTATTTTACCCGTACTTTTTTCCCTTCCAGGTATCTCAGGACCCAGATTACATTCTGGATCAGAACCTTTTTCCCCGGTTTATGGGACCGGTACAAAGCTGATGGATTGCAGGAGCTGGTTGACCGATAACTAACGCCTGCCATTTTCGTCGTTTTGAACGGCTATTTCAACTTCCCTTATTTTCCAGCGCTTCCTGATAAAGAGAAAGGTAACGTGCGGCAATCAGAGGTTCATCATAATGTGTCAAAATGAACTCCCTGATCGTGTCTCTAAAAGACAGATCGTCGCTTTTGGCCAATACAAATCGAATGCCTTTAGCTAAATCTTCGGCCGATTGATAGTCTGCTAGATAGCCTGTCTGTTTGTGTATGATCATTTCAGGAATGCCCCCTGTCTTGAAGCCGACGCAGGGGACACCGCAGGCCATAGCTTCCATCACCATGTTAGGAAGATTCTCTTCCAGAGAAGGGATTACAAAACAATCTGAAGCCTGGTACATTTTTACCACGTCTTCAGGCTTCGATACGTAGCCTAATGAGTGCGCTTTTAGTCCTAACGTGGATGAAAATCCCGTTTTGATTTCTCCAAAAAAGACGAGTTCGACCTGTTCGGATAAGTCAGCCAGCAGTTGAGTTGCACTGATCAGATAATCGAGTCCTTTACGCTTATTAGTGGCTATCTGCGCACCGAAAAGAATGAGTTTTTTTGATGTTGGCAATGAAAAATACCTTCTGGCTGCCAACTTATCTCCAGGACAATATTGAGACGTATCAATGGGATTTGGAATGCTGCTAAAAACGTTGCCTTCACCCAAACAGCTGATTTCAGCCTGACATTTTATCCATTCGCTGCACCCGACAAAATGGATCCTTTTGTTGGTAAACAGCTGCTTTTTCAGCTGAAAGACCTGATGCGACAAATCAGTTGGACGAGGGTGACTTAATAATGGACAAAGGCCACATTCATGAGTATAGTGGGTGCATTGACCAGCGTAATGACAGATACCAGTGACGGGCCACAAATCATGCATGGTCCAGAAGACAGGTTTTCCAAGTGAATTGAGCTTGGCTACTTCACGGACAGTGAGAAATCCCTGATTGATCCAATGGATATGAATAACATCCGCATCTTTGATGAGCGGATGATTGATCAGTTTGAACCCTGTGGAAGCAGTCGAGACGGCAAATAAGTTTTGCCGGCTAAACCGGTTGACCACAAAGATTTGTAATCGTTCCAGCAGGAAGTTCAATTGACCAGTCAATCGTTTAAATGGGCCGGAGATGATAGCCGTTACAAAATCATCATTGGCTGTCTTCTCACAGACAAGTAAGGAAACTTCCTGGCCTTGCTTTTGCAGTGCCCTAGCCAGTCTTTTACAAGCTACGGCAGCACCACCTTTTGAATCTGATGTATTTAACAGCACTATTTTCATCTGAAAATAATTGTTTTAAGGTCGTATGGAACTAATCGCAAGATCATACAAATACCCCAATTCATCGTTCAGCGTAAATCATGATGTATGGAGAAAGCAACCGGCATTTAATCGGAAATAATTTGAGAAAATGGCTGAACAGGCGAATGACAGGCCTCCATAGCTTATAGCGGATCCCAGGTTTTGGCTCCAGCCACACCATAGGTTTCCGTGAATAGTCAATCGTCCATTTGGACAAAGGAATTTGCGCCATGATCGCTTTCAATTTATCGATCTTCATGGATTCCAGGTTGTGCAAGCGTAGATTCTTACGATCAAACAACCATTGGATGCAACCGTTTATGCCTCTGAAGTTCGGCAGTATGATTAACAGGCGCCCGTTGTCAGAAAGCAATTTTACATGCCTTTCAATGACAGCCTGAGTGTCTTCAAAATGTTCGATAAAACCGAGGGAAAAGACGACATCGTAGGTCCGGTCACTTTCAAATTTGAAAAAGTCAGATTCGATGCAGTGGATTTTATTTTGCGGCAGGTTATTCAATTGCTCGAATGTTGAAACAATGGACCGGTCGATATAAAAATCCAGTAAGGTCACATCAGGAAATCCGTTTTTATAAAAATAGGCAGCATTGATACCTGGAAAACCTCCAATCTCTATGAAAGATGATTTGCCTTTCAAGGAAGGCATCAGATAATCATAGATCGTGTTTGACGGTACTTTCTCATATTGGTAGTTGGCCCAGTATGTTGCCCAGTAATTTCGGTCTGTCAGTTCATTATTCATAACAGGATGGTATTAGAAGGAATAGATGCGTCTCTCAATAAATCCGTAGAGCCCCAAAGCCTTGAACAACCTTACAGCCAACTGGCGCCACAAAGGCTTATGGAACTGTTTGGCAAATGCTTTGCGCACCTTATCGTCAACTACAGTCAGGTGTGTCAGTTTTGGAAGCCTGTCAGGGGCATTGTCGACTTCTGTTGCCTTTTTTGTCCCACCATGATAATGCAGACCGGTGCCGTCTCTTCCAATATTGCGGACCATCGATCGTGCGGGAATAAGCGTATGCAGCCCCAATTTCCATTGCTGAAAGCTGATCCGTAAATCCCATGCTTCAGGTGTCCTTTCGTAGGTCCTTAGCAAATCTTCACCGTTTCGGGCAAATAAGGTTCTTGTCCTGGCGTCGGAAAGGCCATTCCTGAGTTCATTCAGATTGAGGGATATCTTTTCCCATGCTGTTTTCCAGGTGCCCCATCCCCATGAACACGTTCTGTCCAACAAGAAGGTATCTTCGGTATACGATGCCGGCAGATCGAATGAATAGCCGTAAGCAGCAATACTGAACATGGAGGCATCCTCTTTGTAAAACTCCAACGCCTCATTCATGTAAGTAAGAAAAAGCGGGTAGGGCAGTACGTCATCTTCAACAATAATACACCGGTCGTGGGTTGACAGGATTTCGCTGATACCGGTCAGTTCAGAATCTTCGCAGCCCAGGTTCTGTTCTCGCTCAATTACAATGACTTCTTTGAATCCTGAAATCTGGTGAGCGATTCGACGTACTTCCTGAACAGAAGCCTTATCCTGCGGCCCCCTAGGCGCATCGGAAAAAACATACAAGACACTCTCTGCCGCCAATTGATTTGCTGCCAGTGCCTCAACGACGCGACTCATATGGTCGGGCCTGTTGAAAACAAACAGGACAATTGGGGCCGGCGTTTTCATTTGAACAGATGCCTTAAAATGATGTCTGTTCCACCGCTGCCATTTTTAACCAATTCACCGGCTTTTTTACCGGTGGAAAGGCGAAAGTGTTTCTCGGTAAGAAGCCGTTCGAGTACTGATTCAACCTCTTCTTTCGTCTGAATGGTGATACCACCTCCGCATTGAAGCAAGGCTTTTGCTTCTGCAAATTTTTCATAGTTCGGTCCAAAGATGACAGGGATACTATAGACCGCCGCTTCAAGTGTGTTGTGGATGCCGGCACCGAATCCACCGCCAATATAAGCGATGTCTCCATAACGATAGATCGACGATAACAAGCCGAAACAATCGATAATGATACAATCGTAACGTCCGGCTTCTTCGGCAGTTGTTGCTGAATAACGGCAAAATGGCCGTGTCAGCTGAGCCTCGATGCTGTTCAAATGCTCTTCATTAATCTCATGTGGGGCAATGATCAGCCGGAGTTCCGGATGTTCGTTAAAGTAAGGAATGTACAACGCTTCATCTTTCGGCCAGGAACTTCCGGTTATCAGGATTGTGCCGTTTTCAGACCTGCTTTTTTGAATGAAAGATTCGATGATGTCCAGTTGTTTGGCGCCTTTGCAGATTTCAAGGACCCGGTCGAAACGAGTATCTCCCGATATCGTTACATTGTCACTATATCCGATTGAAGCCAGCAATCTGACAGAGTTTTCATCCTGAACAAAGAAATGAGTGAAATAGCGGAGAATGTTCCGGTAGGGTGCGGCCAAGGTTTTGAAAAAGGCCTGATCTTCCCTGAAGATACCGGAGATCAGATACGTAGGAATCTTTCTTCTATATAAAGCCGCCAGGTAATTTGGCCAAAACTCATATTTGATAAAAAACGCACTGGCAGGACGGACAATATTCAGAAACCGTTGGACATTTTTTTTACGGTCAAATGGCAGGTAACAGACGACGTCGGCGCCGGAATAGTCCTTTCGTACGTCATAGCCGGACGGAGAGTAAAAAGTGAGCAAGATGGCGTATTCCGGATGTTCTTTCCGGATACGTTCCATGATAGGTCTTCCTTGTTCAAATTCACCCAAAGAAGCGGCATGGAACCATAGCCAAGGCCTTTTGTGATCGACCTGTCTGCTCAGGATGCGCCATGTTTCCTTGTGCCCTGTCACCATCTTGTTCGCTTTCTTATGGAAAAGTGCAACAAAGCGGAAGATCCAGGAATATACGGCGATACCTAATCGATACATGTACAGAAATTTAAATGGTGAGTGTTTTTATGGCTTTCCTGATTCGGAAAATTGTTTCTCCTTTTCCAATGAGCTCGGCTATGTCAAATAAATGTGGCCCTTTGGCTTCACCGACGAGGGCAAGTCTGACGGAGTTGTAGACCTGTCCCGATTTGTAACCATGTTCGGCAATCCAGGCATTTGTCTGTTCCTCCATTGGAACCGGTTCGAACGATTGGGCTTCTTCAATCAGTCTGCAGTAGTCTGACAATAATTGGCTTGTTCCCTCTTTCCAGTATTTTTGCACGGTCTTTTCGGCATAAGTGGAAGGTCTCCGGAAGAAATAATTACTCTGGTCCCATAAATCGGTTACGAAGTTGGCCCGTCCTTTAATCATGTCAATGACTTTGATGACGTAATCGTTGGAAACACGGACTTTTTCTCCGTTGAAATCGGGCAAAAACAGGCCTTCGACGATTTCCGTCCCTTCCTCTTTGAGCTTCGCTGTGAATGCCCCGGCCAGCTCTCCCGCCGATTTCATCTGAAGATACTGATGGTTGAACCATTTGCCTTTTTCGTAATCAAACTTGGCGCCACTCTTGCTGCAACGGTCCAAACTGAACAGCTCGATCAGTTCGTCCATTGAAAAGACTTCCTGATCGTTGCCCGGATTCCAGCCAAGCAAGGCCAGAAAATTGATGACTGCTTCAGGAAAATAACCGGATTCACGA
>JAUZOU010000213.1 GCA_030706285.1 Bacteroidota bacterium | reverse complement strand
CTTTACCCGCAGCCATAACGATGGCAAATTTCTGAACCGGATTCTTCATGGATGTTTGCTTTGATTGTTCAACCTGGCTATTGGGCATTCAGTTGTTCAAAAACATGTTTGATCTCCTCATCGGTCTCAAACAGCTTTTTTTTGCAAGCTTGCAGCAATTCGACAGCCCGCTTGACACGCCTGCTCATTTCATCCACATCAGGATTGTTTTTTTCAAGCTCGGCAAGAATCTGCTCGACTTCCTGCATGGCCTTATTGTAAGAAAATTTTTCAGTGCTCATCGTTGACATATTTTTTATTGATGGTACTCGTCAGTATGCCGTCAGTCAGGCGGGTTTCAAGTGTACCGCCGACCGGGATTTCCTGTACCGACCGGACAACCTTTCCGTTGTAAATCGACAGTGAAAAGCCTTTTTTGAGTATTGTTTCAGGAGAAAAGGAATTGATGGATTTTTCCAACAGCTGCAGACGCCACTTCTGACGTTCCATCATAGCCTGGCTTTGTAAGGATAGCTTGGTCGAAAGCATCGCTGTCTGCTGGCTGGATTGCATGATTGTTTCAGCCGTCAATTGTTTCAACCTCGACTGGATACGCTCAGACTGAATCGATTGAGCATGGAGGCGTTGCTGTACCAATGACATTAACCGTCCGGGCATCGTCTGTAACGTCAGCTTGTTCATGTCCAGTACCTGCCCGGCCAGTTTTATCAGACGATCAGCAGCCGAGTCAAGCCGGAAAGCTTGCTGTGACAACGAATCGATCAAATACTCGGCTGCCGCCGTCGGCGTTTTGACTGAAGTATGAGCCACCCTATCCAGCACCGAATGATCTTTATCATGACCCAATCCTGAAAGAATGGGAATCGGGAATTGCGTGCAATAATAACAAAGATCATATTCATCAAAACAACTCAAATCGGCTACCGCTCCCCCTCCTCTGATAATAACCACAACGTCGAAGTCCACACCGGTAGCTATCATGCGATCCAGCGCTTCGATAATCGATGGTGCCGATTCTTCTCCTTGCATGACGGCAGGAAACAATGCCGTATAAAAGGTCAAACCTCCGGCAAATTCTTCCAACTGGTGTATGAAATCCTGGTAACCGGCTGCAGCCGGAGATGAAATGATCGCGATTCGCTGAGGTAATTCTGGCCATTCAAGTTCCTTGTTCTGATCAATGACGCCTTCTGCCTCAAGTCTCCTGAGTATTTCCAGACGTCTCATGGCCTGATTCCCGAGGGTATAGGATGGATCAATGTTTTTGATCACCAAATTAAACCCGTACAATTCGTGAAATTCCACCGAAACCTCTGCCAGAATCTGTTGGCCGGCCATCAGTCGACTGCCTGTCTGGCTTTCAAAATAAGGCCCCAGAACAGCCCACGTAGATGCCCAGATCGTCGCTCTTGCTTTGGCACAAATCGCCTGCTGGTCGGTTTTCCGCTGAATCAGTTCCAGATAGCAATGTCCGGAAAAATGAGCTTTGCACTCACTGACCTCAGCCTGTACCCAATAAGTTTCCGGGAACTGCTGTCTAATGCTGTTCCTAACCATGCAGTTCAGTTCCTGTAACGTCAGCGTTTCCATTTGAGCATTCATTGTTTCACTTATTGCCCGTTACCGGTACGGATGAGCAATCCGGTTACTTTCAGGCATGTTTGATCAGGATTTTCTGACTCATCAATCTGGTCTTCCTGGAATAAAACTCCACAAGATACAAACCGGAAGGCAAAAATGAAACATCCACCGTTCGAAATTGCCCACTAAAAGACGTTTGCAATTTTTTTTCACCGGCCAGGTCAGAAATAATACAGGTAATCGATTTGTTGGTACCTGAGAAATTGGCAAGATACAACTGATTGTCTGTCGGATTCGGATAGCAATACCATTCCGGAATGACTTGTTTCGGAAGATCATTCTGTAAGGACAACCAGCACTTGTAAGCATTGGGAAGGCCATAGCCCATGAACGTATCAGGTGCTGCGGCCATCGAACACGATTGCTTAATCAGACGGATTAGTTCCTGTGCGGAAAGATCCGGGAAAGCTTGCCACAGGCACGCAGCCATTCCTGTTATCAGCGGAGCAGCATAGGAAGTTCCACTTCCGCTCGCGATGGCGCCAGTTGAACTGACAATAATATCCTGGGCTCCCAACGCAACAACATCCGGTTTAATCCGTCCGTCAGCTGTCGGTCCGATTGAACTGAAAGAGCTGCGTGATCCATCCGATGCGACGGCTCCGACTGTTAGGACACCATCCACATCAGCCGGGAAATCGATCTTCTTCCAGTCTGAATTGCCATCATTCCCGGCGCTGACAACAACCAGCAGCCCTTTTTCGACAGCTTTACCTGCTGCCTGGCTGATAAATGCCGTTCTTCCATCCAACTCACCAAGCGTGTGGGAAACAAAAGACGTATCAAATGCCGTGTAACCGAGCGAACAGGTTACGATGTCAGCACCGATGCTGTCGGCCAGTTCAACAGCTGCCACCCAGTAATCCTCTTCGATGGGAGATTCCGAATTCACATCCTCCGACCGGAGCAGACAATACGCGGCATCCGGAGCTGTTCCTGTCAGAACATAAGCACTGTCAGCAGCCATAATAGACAACACCGACATCCCATGATAGTGGCCTTCAAAAATATCGGAAGGTGGATAGATCATATCCCTGGCAGTAACCAGGTTTAATTGATTAAACCAGGGCAGTGAATTGACATGATAAAATCCGGCATCCACAACAGCTATGCATTTGCCTTGTCCCCTGAAGCCTGCGGTATGCAAAGGTTCCAGCATCAGCATATCGACCTGTTTTAAGGCCTTTCCGTAGACGCTTTCGGTTTTAACATCGTATTTTTTGGGAAGTTTTCCTGACCGTTTGGCTAAAGCAGCTTCGTGAAGCGGATTAACCCAGACAAGCCTGACTGAGCGGACAAATGGCATAGCCTTGAGACGTTCAAGTCTGGATGAATCGGGGATTGAAACCACCACACTATTCATCCAGCGTGATCCGGATACAACCTTGAAACCAGCTTCATTCAGGCTATTTAAATACTGGCGGCTTAATGGAAAATCAGTGGAGTCTGTTTGGATCTTATGCAAAACACGCCTGTTCAAAGCCTTCTCAGATAATGCCGGGACAGCCTCTCCAACCAATGTGGAATCGTGCTTATCCTTCAGCAGCACCCGGTAACGCAACAGATCCTCCGCCGCATCCGTCCATACGGAAACGCAAAACAGAACCAGCAAGTATAGCAGTTTTCGCTTCACTCAGGCAAAATACTTATGACTTATCGGACGATCAACACGACTGCCGAAGCAGCAATACCCTCTTCCCTTCCGGTGAATCCGAGTTTCTCGCTGGTGGTCGCTTTAATGGAAACCGCATCCGGGGCAATCGCCATCAAACCGGACAAACAGTCTTGCATGGCAGGAATATGCGGATTCAATTTGGGACGCTCAGCACAAACGGTTGCATCAACATTCCCGACCCTCCAGGATTTTTCAGCCAGCAACTCAACGGTTCGTTTTAAAAGGAGTTTGCTGTCAATGCCTTTAAACTCATCAGAAGTATCCGGAAAATGGTAGCCGATGTCACGCAACCCCGCCGCACCCAATAAAGCATCACAAATGGCATGAATCAATACGTCAGCATCTGAATGCCCCAGCAAGCCTTTTTCGTGTTGAATCCGGATGCCTCCTATCCATAATGCCCGGTCACTGACAAGTGCATGCACATCATAACCATATCCGACACGAATATCCATCAACGTCAACGGCCTATCAGCATCTTGATTCCTTCCAGATCGAATGCCAGTGAAAAACGAAGGGTTTTATCCAACGGGTTGCTTTGTGACTGAGAAACCAGGTATGAGGCATCCAAACGGAACATACTCATCTTAAAACCAGCTCCAAACGTATAATATTTACGGTTGCCCTTATTTTCATTTTCGTAATAATAACCACCACGAACAAAGAACTGGTCATTATACGCATACTCCGCACCAAGCGACCAGTAAATTTCCTGCAACTCTTCTTTCAGGCCATTCGGTGCGTCAGAGAATGAGGTGAAAATAGCCTTAATCGGAGAGATGTTCTCTCCATAATCGGATGAATCCTTAGGAGTGGGAACCAGTAATTTATTAGCATCAAATGAAAAATTAAACTTATTATACTGATCCAGCGGATAGCAGACGGACGTACCCAAACGCAGATTGGCCGGCAGGAAATAGTTGGTATTGCCGCCATCGTAGGAGATTTTTGTTCCGATGTTCGAAATATCGGCACCCAACGCCCAGGAACCACGTTCTCTGCCAAAGTAGACCGGTTTCTTGTAAAAGGCACCAATATCTGCAGAAAAAGCTCTTCCGGCAGGATCATCACCACTCATCAGATCGGAAACGATGTAACGCAGCGAAACACCCATGGAAAAGTTTTCCGACAGCAAACGGGAATAACCCATATCAAGTTCCATTTCATACGGCTGAATGGAATAGCCAGGATCATCCAGCATTTGCCGGAGTATCACTTCGCCCAATGAAAAATAACGAAGCGATCCGCTTAAAGCCTGTTTGTCATCCAGTTTGTAATAACCGGTCAGCGCCGCCAAATCGATATCTGATGCCAATTGAGACAACCAAGGCGTATAGGAAAGGGCAAAGCCAGCTTTGCTTTCAATGAAGGCATACTTGGATGGATTCCAGTACTGGGAATAAACATCCGGTGTCGTTGCAACACCAAGATCACCCATACCACTTGCAACAGCATCCGGTGAGATGCCAAGCGAATAGACGGAGCTGGAAATCGGATTGTACTTATCTTTAGCAAACGTCAGACCAGAAAACAGCAACAAACCAGCTGCAAGGATACTAAGTATTTTCTTCATGTTAGACAACGATAAACTCTGTTTAGTAAGACAAACATACCATAAAAAACTCAATAGCCACGTAATTATTGTGGCAGAACCCTTATTTTTTCGGACAGAAAAGATTGAGCGCCGTTGGCATCCGTCATGGTAACCCGGCAAAGATAAATACCGCCGATGGCTTTCAGCCCACTGTTTCCTGTACAATTCCACACAAAAACGTCACTCACCAGTTCACCTGTCTGCATCGCCTGTTCTTCACTCCATACTTCCTGGCCAAGCAGATTATAGATGGTTAACCGGACCGTTACCGAAACATCCGGCCTGTTATGCATAAACCGGAACTGAATACCATCCGATTGCTGTGCCCAGATCAAATGCGACAGGGACGGTTGGGTACCTGGCACGACCTTAAATGTCAATTGCTGAGTCGAAGCGTTGTTCTGGACATCCCATGCTCTGAACCGCAACGTATGCAGCCCAGCTTTCAGTTCAGGCAGCACGTAAGTGACCTGACCGGAATTGAAACTGCCGATATCAGCGACAAACTGATTGTTTAACGTATACGTCTTTTCAGGATCCTCATCAATAACCAGTTGAAGATCATGCCCAATGCCATTGCCTGACGTATTCAACCCACTTT
>JAUZOU010000212.1 GCA_030706285.1 Bacteroidota bacterium | reverse complement strand
ATTCCTTTGGTGCCGACCTGACTCCCTTTATTCTCAACAACCTTTCCTCAACCCTCCGGAATCAAATCTCCGAAGTGATTCTGCTCTCCCCTTCCAGAAAAGGAGAGTTGAAAATCGACCTGATGACGTTGCTTTTTCCCACCCATTCAGGAGAACTGGATATTGTTTCTGAAATCAATAAACTGAAGCTTCCCGTGACGGTCATTCTCAACGATCATGATTCATTTGCCGATTCGGACTTTCGGGAAGGCCTGACGGTGAAAAGGCTCCCAGGCAATCATCATTTTAATGGCCAGTATAAGAGGGTGGTGGAAACAATGGTTGAACTCATGGCGCCATCGCAACAGTTGAAAGGTTGAACATGAAAAAACGAACCTGGCCGGACAAAACTGGCGATGCTCTTTCCACTGTTTTTTCGTAAATTAATTTGAACACACTGTAGAAGCGACTATTTTTGCGTGAACGTTTCAACTTAACGATAAACAGTCCATGTCAATGAAAAACAACATCCTGATACTCGCTGCCTGTTTCTTACTGAGTCCTGTCTATGTGTCAGCTTTCGGACAGCCGCAACGGCCGGAAGTGAAAGATTCTTGTGAAAAGCCTCATGGCTGGATACAGCATCCGTGGGCAGGCAAGCGAGTCGCTTATCTGGGCGATTCCATGACCGATCCGAACTGCTATGGCAATGAAATCAGGAAATACTGGTCATTCTTGCAGGAATGGTTGTGTATGACTCCTTATGTGTATGGGATTAGCGGACGGCAATGGAACGATGTGCCCAATCAAGCAGAAAAGCTCAAAAAAGAACATGGTGATGAGGTTGATGCCATTCTGGTTTGGATGGGAACCAACGATTTCAATAACGGCGTACCTGTCGGCGAATGGTATACCGAAAATGAAGCACAGGTAATGGCTGCCCGTGGTGAGCCAGGCAAGCTGGTTACCAGGAAAATGCGTACGCTTGTCATGTCAGGCGATACCTATAAAGGCCGCATTAACATTGGAATAAGCCGGTTGAAGCAACTTTATCCGGATAAACAGATTGTGTTGCTGACCCCCATCCACCGCTCAACGGCTAACTTCGGCGAAAAGAATGTTCAACCTGACGAGCGTTACCAGAATCGTTGTGGCGAATACATCGATGCTTACGTACAAGCGGTCAAAGAAGCGGGTAACGTGTGGGGTATTCCTGTGATTGACATCAATGCCGTTTCGGGTATGAATCCAATGGTGGAAGAACAGTTGAGCTATTTCCACAATCCGGCATTCGACCGCCTGCACCTGAGCACCAAAGGGCAGGAGCGTTTGGCGCGTACATTGATGTATCAGTTGCTGACCTTACCTTAATTCCCCTTTTTCGAATTTCTCAATCAGTTCCCCGGCAATACTCACGTTCGTCGGATGGTTCGGAAGATTTTCCCTGCTGAACCATGCGGCTTTCGCAATTTCTTTGTTGTCTATGGAAATTGGCTGGTGTTCATCGGCCTCGGCAATGAATCCAACCATCTCTGAACCGGATAAAGGCCAAGGCTGACTTTTGTAATACCGGATGTTCTTGACATCAAGGCCAACTTCTTCTTTTACTTCGCGGATGACCGTTTCCTCGAGCGTTTCGCCGATATCGACGTATCCGGCAATCAGGGAATACCAGTCTTGGGCAAAATTGGTATTGTTGGCCAGCAGCAGTTTATCGTTGCAAATGATGGCGACAATAATGGCCGGTGATATTTTCGGATAAAAAACGGAACCACAGTCCGGACAAATCATCGCTCTTTCATCGGACTTATGGTGCGTTTTGGTGCCGCATGCTCCACAGAACCGATGTTCGGTGTACCAGCTTTTCAGATGAAAGCCGGCCAGGCTGATCCAGGCTATTTCTTTCTGGTTGGTCGTCCTGAAAAAACTGAGTTCCTTGTAGATGAAGCGGGATGGATCTGCCGCTGGTTCATCCCATATCAGAAAGCATGAAACAGTGTCCAACGTAAATAAAAAAGTCGCTTCTGTCAAGCCTGAACCATTCAGAAAATCTTTTTTTGTTGGCAGTTTGAGTTCATCACCGCAGACCTTCAACAACAGTGATTTTCCATTGTAATGAAGGATGAAATCGTTTTCTTCAAGTTGTTTGCCCGCAATATACTGATTGTTGAAGCGGTGGGGATAGATTTCCTGAATCATAGGTTGAACGAGTTACCGAATCGAATTGTCTTTAATCAAATCATCGGACAAAGATAGCCAGAAATCTTTATTGTCAACAGCCAACCCGGATTTGAAGCCTCCTTTGCAAGATGCTCATGATCCGGATAGTAGAGAAGCTATACAGTATTCAGGTGAAAATATAGCTTTTTGCTACAGATGGGCTCGATATAGGAACGCCATTTTTTCTTATATTTGTTTCTATGCTTCGACCATTGTCGATCCTTCTGAAATGGGGGAAAGTAACAATCATTGTCATCAATCATGGACGATCAGGTACTCGAAAAGCTGAAGATTCTGGCCGAATCGGCCAAATACGATGTTTCATGCGCCTCCAGCGGGACGACGCGTAAAGGTACTGCGGGACAACTCGGGAGTGCTGCCGGATGGGGCATCTGCCACAGTTTTACCGAAGACGGGCGTTGTGTTTCGCTACTGAAGATCATGATGACCAATTATTGTATCTATGATTGCGCCTATTGCATCAACCGCCGTAGCAACGACTTGAGGCGTGCGACCTTTACCGTGCAGGAACTGGTGAACCTGACGCTGGAGTTTTACCGGCGGAATTATATCGAAGGGCTTTTTCTCAGTTCGGGCGTCATCAACAATCCGGACTATACGATGGAACGGATGATGCGTGTTGTCAAGGAACTCAGGACAGTGTACCGCTACAACGGATACATTCACATCAAGGCCATTCCCGGTGCTTCGCAGGCGTTGATCGACGAAGCCGGGCTGTATGCCGACAGAATGAGCGTCAACATTGAAATACCGACAGAGAAAAATCTGAAATTGCTTGCACCAGAAAAAAGTTTTCAAAGTGTGTTTCAACCGATGAAAGCCATTCAGCAGGGCATTACCCAGCACGCCGAAGAAAGACGGAAATTCCGCTCAGCGCCACGCTTTGTACCGGCCGGCCAAAGCACGCAGATGATTGTTGGTGCCACACCGGAGAACGATAAACAGATTCTCAACGTTGCCTCCGCCCTTTACAACCGGGCAGCTATGAAGCGTGTCTATTACTCTGGTTTTATTCCGGTCAACGATTACGACAAGCGGCTCCCGGCCATCAAACAGGCCCCGTTGGTACGCGAAAACCGTCTGTACCAGGCAGACTGGCTGATGCGCTTTTACGGGTTCAACGTCAATGAAATCGTGGATGACAACTATCCGGATCTGGACTTGGCCATCGATCCCAAACTTTCGTGGGCACTCCGGCATCCCGAATTTTTCCCGGTAGACGTCAACAAAGCCGATTATTCTCTGATTCTGAGAGTCCCCGGCATCGGTGTCAAATCGGCCAAACTCATTGTCATGGCGCGCAGACACGGACGCCTTGACGCCGACAAGCTAAAGGCAATCGGTATCGTGATGAAAAAGGCGCAATATTTTATCACCTGTCACCAGTTACCGGCTTTTACAGTCCAGGAAGCGACGCCCGAATACGTCCGGCAGGTGCTGACTACCGTCAAAAAAAACAAAAAGGAACCACTCAACCAATTGACTATCGACTTTCCGGAATAACCCGAATCTCTTATATTTTTTCGTCAATCATGATGTCTGTTTATCGATACGACAAAACTTTCGAAGGCCTTCTTACAGCCATATTCGATGCCTACAACCGCAAGATTTTTCCGGATTATCTGGTGGCAGAAGGCGGTCAGTTGCCGTTATTTGCAGAAGAAGTCTACACGGTCTACACAGGAAACGAAAAATCCGCGCGGGTATGGAAAGCCATTGAAAAGAAGGTTTCTACCGGTGCCTGCCGTATGATCCAGGCGGTCTGGTTGTCGGAAGAACCGGATTCAGATCAGCTCCTGTTCCGTTATATCCGGAAAAACATAGACAGTCCGGTCTCCATAGAAACCAACTTTGGTGATGAGGATGTGCTTGCGATGATGAAGTTGGCCAAATCTGTCAATCAGGAAGCAGAACGCATCCGGCAGTTTGTCCGTTTTCAGAAAACGGCGGACGGCATCTTTTTCGCTCCCATCGCTCCTAAATACAATGCCTTACCTTTGGCCGTCGACTATTTTCATTCCCGGTTTTCCGACCAGGAATGGGTGGTCTACGATACCCGGCGGAATTACGGTTATCATTACAATCTGAAGACGGTGGACGTTTTCACCTTTGACGAAAATGATCCGCTGTCAGCCTCCGGCAAACTGCATCCTGAACAAATGGCCGAAAACGAAGTCTTGTTTCAGGATTTCTGGAAATCATACATCAAAACTATGACTATCCGTGAGCGATTGAATCTCAAACTTCAGCGACAGCACATGCCGGTGCGCTTCTGGAAATACCTGACCGAAAAGCAGTCATAATCACCCTTTTTCGATTCTGATGAACCCGGGCACCCCGACATTTCGTTTACAGACATGCTGCCCTTCATTTCTTCTTAGTCAATACAACGGCATGTCTTTAAACAGATAGTGGAAATTAATCAAGATTTGTAACGGATGCCGTTGTACATTCACCGTATCCCAAATATGAAGCTAATTCCAGCAAATGGACATTGTATGTACGCAGGCCTGAACGATACTGTTTGCTTTCCATTTCTTACCCTGATACTCACTGACTCTTGTGTCTATTTCGTCATATATCTTTCAGACCTCACTAACCCGTATCTTTTTTGTCTTAAGTTTGCTGTTGTTGATGGTTTTGATCAGCTCCTCCATTTTTGAAGCGGGTATAGCGACGTAGGAGCAATCTTGTTTGATTTCGATGATTCCCAGTTGTTCTTTGCTGAGTCCTCCCTGTTTCAGGAACAGACCTGCGATGTCCCCTTTGGAAATCTTATCCCTTCTGCCTCCGGTGATATAAAGTGTTTTCCAGATGGGGGCTTCGGGTGTCGGTGCATCCTTGATTTGTTCGATCTTTGTATCCTCGATGAAATCAGGAAGCTCTTCTTTCTCCCATTTCAGGATATAGGCGGTGCCATCGGAGTTCATTCTGGCTGTCCTTCCATTTCTATGTGTGAATTCCTGACTCCTTGGCGGCAGCTGAAAATGAATGATGAATTTCAGTTCAGGAATGTCGAGCCCTCTGGCTGCCAGATCGGTGGCAACAATCAGTTGGTGGGTGCCGTTCCGGAATTTGATCAGGGTCCTTTCCCTGTCAATTTGTTCCATCCCGCCGAAGAAACAGCCATGATGGATATGATTTGCTGTTAGATAGTCACTTACTTCCTGTATGGTTTCCTTGAAGTTGCAGAAAACGATTCCAGGCTGATGACCGATGTGGTTTAGTGTTTTAACCAAAGTCCCCAACTTATCCTTTGTGGGAGAAACGACCGTTCTGATTTTTAACTGAGATATCTTTTCAT
>JAUZOU010000211.1 GCA_030706285.1 Bacteroidota bacterium | reverse complement strand
TATCCATCCGGATTTCCAGAAATGCACCGGAATTGACTCTTAATCAGGAAGGACGTACCTTGATGCTCGTAACGAACAGTCTTTTGGGCTTTTACTATGGCGGTGCCTTGTCAAACATCCTGGATTTCAAGGATGATAAACTGACTGTCACCACATATTTACTGACTGCCGGCGCTTCATTTTATTTACCCTATGCTCTGACAAAAGGCAAAAATGTGACGTATGGTGACGCCATTTTGGGCATCTATGGCCAAACCCGTGGCATTGCCCATGGATTATTAGTATCAGACCTAATCGGCTTTAAATGGGATTCAAGCATGCCAATGGCAATGACGTTGATTGGAAGTCTTTCAGAAGGTATCGCAGGATACCTGATTGCCGACAAGGGGAGCTTTTCAGCTGGAAGGTCAGCCGCCATCGGTACCTACAGCGATTTTGGAATGGGTATTGGCATGCTGACATACGGACTCCTCGGAATCGAAAAGGAAAAAGAGTTCGATGCCTTTGCCTTGGTTGGTGCGGCTTCCGGTCTGGTTATTGGTCATAACCTGTCCAAAACAACCAACTACACTTGGGGTGATGCCTTTATGTTAAATGGCGCCGGAATTTTAGGAGGCTATATTCCTGTTTCCCTGATGACACTATTTCCGGATGCTAAAGAAAAAGCTTATTTTTTAGTTGCTGAACTAGGAGCAGTTGGCGGATTATATGCAGGAGATGTATTGGCCCAGAAATTTGATTTTACGACCAAAGAAGGCATTTTTATCGATTTAAGCGAGTCTGCCGGAGGCCTTGTAGGAAGTGGCATCGGTGTGCTGTTGGGTTCGGGCAAAGAGGCCTATAAATCCATCCTGATTTGCGGAGGACTTGGGGCATTGACAGGCTTTATTCTGACCACCGTTGCTTATTCAAAGAATGCCATGGCCACGGTAGCCTCTACGAAAAATGTGTCGTTCCATTTCAATCTGAATCCGGTCGGGCTTTTTAATCTGGCTGGCCGGCAACAAACAAGAAGAATCCCTGCCAACGCATCATTACTATCCGCAAATATCCGGTTTTAAACGACCCCTTTTACAAAAAAAGGACGTTTCCCTGAAATAAATAGGGAAACGTCCTGGTTCAATTAATGACCTTGGTTCAATGCTTCTTGCTCCAGAGCTTAGACATGTCTTCCAGTGTTTTACCTTTGGTCTCAGGAACGATCTTCCAGACAAAAATGGCAGACAGGATACTCATGATCCCGTACAGGCAATAGGTAAAGGTAATACTGACCGAATTCAGTACAGGGAAGGTCGCCGATACCGTAAAATTGGCGATCCATTGCGCAGCCACCGCTATCGCCACCGCTTTCCCGCGAATGGTATTCGGGAAAATTTCCGAAATCATCACCCAACAGATCGGTCCCCAAGACATCATAAAAGAAGCGGTATAGATAATGATGAAAACTAATGTGCTGATCCCGATTATGTCGCAATAAGCCAACAGACTGATGGCGAACATGCCCACAGCCATGCCAATGGAACCAATGATCAATAACGGTTTTCGACCGAACTTGTCGACCGTAAAAATAGCCACCAAGGTGAAGATGATGTTGACAAGGCCCATTACCACAGTTTGAGACATGGCTGCATCATGGCCAAAACCAAGGCTTTGGAAAATGGTCGGCGCATAATAAAGCACGACGTTGATCCCGACAAACTGTTGAAAAACGGACAACATGATGCCGATGATCAAGACTTTCCAGCCGTATTTAAGCACATTTTCAGTCTTTTCATGGACCGTATTTTTGATATCATCCAGAATGGTTGACGCTTTAATCGAACCATTGATTTTAGTAAGAATGCTCATGGCCTTTTCATCCTGACCAGTCAATGCCAGGTAGCGTGGCGTTTCAGGGACAAAAATCAGTAATAATCCAAAAATGGCAGCAGGAACAGCATTTGAAGCAAACATATACCGCCATCCGATGGCGTTGATCCAATCCATCGACTGCCCTTTTGTAATGAAATAGTTGACAAAATAAACAATCAGCATACCGAGGATAATGGCGAACTGATTACAGGAAACCAACTTTCCGCGTATTTCTGCAGGGGCGATTTCAGCAATGTACATAGGGCAAATAGCTGAAGCAAGACCGACGCCGATGCCGCCCAAAATACGGTAAATATTGAACATGATCAGAATCGGAAAAGATCCGTCTCCGTGAGTACTGATCATAAATTCAGGATTGGATGCACCAAGCGAAGAAAAAAGGAATAATAAGGCAGCAATGACGAGCGCTTTTTTTCTTCCTAAACCCGAAGCCAGCAGACCTGAAATGGCGCCACCGATGACGCATCCAAGCAACGCACTTGATACTGTAGCTCCGTGGTAAAAAGTGGCCAACTCGCCAAATGTATCGGCATTCAAATGAAAATGAACTTTAAGAGAATCGACGGCTCCTGAGATAACAGCTGTGTCATATCCGAACAGCAGGCCGCCAATGGTGGCAACCAGGGTAATGCCAAAAATGTACAGTTTATTTCCTTGTTGTGAATCCATGAGTTAGAATTTTATAATAGATTTAAGTTTTTCGGTCTAATTCGTTGCAAATAAACGGTATATATTTTTTATAAACAATAAAAATCAGGCTGACAGCCTGTTATTTATGAGTACCTTACAATAAGTAGGGTGGATGGCATTCCTGTCTGTCAGACGGATAACCCCACTTTACTTATTGCCAAAATGACAATAAGTAAAGTGTTAAATATTGTAAATGAGCTAAGTAAGAAAAAGACGGACAAAAGAAATGAAATCCGGCTGCTCAATCATAATCTGACAAACAAATGATGCTTCTGAACTTTTTGAATTATTTTTGTCTGACAAAACAGTCATAAGAATGAAAGTCATTGCAATTAACGGAAGTCCGCATAAAGAAGGCAATACATACCAGGCACTGATGGCCGTTGGTCATGTTTTGGAGGCGAATCAGATAGAGTTCGAGCTCATTCATGTAGGCAACAAGGTCGTAAGAGGTTGTCTTGCGTGTGGTGGTTGTGCCAGAAAAAAAGATGAGAAGTGTACCAATACTTCAGACGAAGTAAATGAATGGATTCACAAAATGAAAGAAGCTGATGGCATACTGTTAGGCTCACCAGTTTATTATGCCGGCATTGCCGGTACGATGAAATGTTTCCTGGACCGTGCTTTTTGTGTGGCAGGCAACAACGGAAGCTTTTTTCGCAACAAAGTCGGGGCTTCTATCGTGACATTGCGCCGTTCTGGGGGATCCAGTACCTATGACAGCCTAAATCATTATCTGACCTTTTCCGAAATGATCTTGGCCACGTCAAATTACTGGAATATAGCCCATGGTGCCATTCAGGGTGAAGTGCTGAAAGACGATGAAGGTATTCAGATTATGGAAATATTGGGTCGAAAAGTGGTTTGGTTACTGCAAATGCGAGAACAGACAAAAGCCTCATTACAAGAGCCAGAATTACCACAAAAGATCAAGACAAACTTTATCAGATAAAATCCGGTCTAGTTTCGGGGTGCCATCCTCGTTCAGGATTCCTTTTTTTGAAACGTTCTGCTGCGGGTGCGGAACTTCTAATTTTTGAATCCGTCTGATGCTATCATAATGGATTCATGTTAAGCTATGCTTGTTCGTAACTAAAATATATATCCAATATACAGCTTGTTTTCAGTGACGTTGTGGGTAATATCCGGATAGTATTTATAATCAGTGTAACGGTAATAATATCCGGCTTGAGCGCCGAGTAAAAGATGTTTCCCGACAATATAACTGAATCCCAGGTTCGCTACATTCAGATTCGCTGTGCCGATATCTCCCTGAACGCTGGCATACTTATTGTCAACACGGTCCGGATTATTGCCAATCCATGTATAAACTCTATAATATTCTGTATTTGCAAAGATCTTGGTGTGATGGTTAAACAGCAGATCAATATTGATTTTAAAACTAAAACCGCTTCCTAGATTGTAATCTCTTTTGTCATTCATATAATGGTCGGTTTGACTTCCTCCCAATAAAATAGCACTTAAATAAGAGGAGGCGGAAAAAGTCAACTGGTCTTTCCTTCTGAATCTGTAAAGCAGGCCTGGCCCCAAAGAGGCCGCTTCTGATACTTTATAAGGATTTAACGATTCTTTTTCTATAGCTGTACTGGATTCGTAAAAATTAAAATGCTGGAAGAGCCCTAAGGTTAACTGATGATGTGGCTTTTTTAGCGCTATGTTTGTAGAATACCATGGACCAAGGGCACTGACTCTGCTTATTATGGGTTGTGCTGAAAACAGGTTGAATTCGGTCATAATGATAAAAAAGTCAAATGGCTTGCTGTTTTCAAGGTTGTACGGATCGCCATAATTAAGTCCCAGATTAAGGCATCCAATGTTGCTGACATCCTCATGCTGTTTCATGTTTTCGGCCATAATTCGATAACCGAAGGTTGAATAAAAGGATACCGGAACATCCGGAATCACGTTTCCTCTTACGCTTCTATGTTTCCATGAATCGCCGTTAATCAGGCGGTTTAATCCCCGGATAGGCGAAATTAATGTGACGAATGATTCTCTTGTGAGTCGGTTCAAACCTGTTGTTCTGTCATCAATGATAAGATCTGAAATACGGAATGCGACTTCACCAAGGCATATGCCACCGAATGTCGTTGCAAAAAAATCATTGACGGATGGTGCTTCATTTTCAAAAAAAAACTCCCACATCAAGCTCCCTCCGGCAGCAAAAGGAGTGGACTGCCAGAAATTCATCCCATTGGAACGGGCTGCATTATAGTAGAGTCCGCCATGATAGGGATGAGCAAACAAATTGGTCGAAAAACCATCATTGTCCCACACAAAGCCGGAACTGAAATTCTTTTTGACCGATTTTAAATCAATCCGGGCCCACGGTTCGTCGAATAGGTAACGATCGAAAGCCCATACACTCATGTTGGCCATAACGATCCATCCTGCCGCCTGCCATTTTTTAGGGGAAACAGCCAATGTCGTATCGACTCCTTTTCTAATCATATGGGACTCGGAGGATAGGTAGATTTGGCCATGCAACGAGGCTGTTGCAAGGCTAAAAAGAATAACCAGCAAACTTCTTGCTGAATGCATCGTCGGTCAGATAAAAAACAAATCGGGCAAACTAGCCTGTGGATTTGACCAAGCATCAACGGATATTCGGATTTCAGAGAAATAACGACGTTTCAGCCGGCCTTAAAATGACCGGCTGAAAATAAGTTACAGGATCTCAATCTCTTTTGTGGTTCTTGGCCTGGCCAATTCTTTCTTTGGAATGGAGATTCGTAGAATCCCGTTTTCATACTTGGCAGAGATTTTATCGCTGTCAACGTTGACAGGCAGCGAAAACGAACGACAAAACGACTGATAGCTGAATTCTTTTCGCGTAAATCGACGGTCAGGATCTCTGGACACTTCGTCAATTGTTTTTTCAGATGAAATGGTTAGGGCATCATGGTCCAAATTGATTTTAAAATCACCCTTTTCCAATCCTGGTGCAGCCATTTC
>JAUZOU010000210.1 GCA_030706285.1 Bacteroidota bacterium | reverse complement strand
GGCGCCTGGTCAAAGCCGGTGCTGGTCAAAGCCGGTTCCGGGCTGATCGATCCCTGTCCGTTGTGGGATGACAATGGAAAGGTTTACCTCGTTCACGCCTATGCCGGATCACGCTACGGCATGAAGAGTTTGCTGGCTGTTTGCGAGCTGTCGTCCGATGCCACCAAGGCTGTTTCGGAAGATGTGCTGGTGTTTGACGGCCATCCGGCGAATGAGACCTGTGAAGGCCCGAAATTTCACAAACAAGGAGGCTATTATTACATCTTCTTTCCTGCCGGTGGCGTCAAAGACGGCTGGCAAATGGCGATTCGTTCGAGGTCAGTCTATGGGCCATATGAAGCCAAAAAAGTGATGGATCAAGGCGCTTCTTCCATCAATGGACCTCATCAGGGTGCCTGGGTGCATACCCCATTCAACGAAGACTGGTTTTTCCATTTTCAGGAGCAGAAACCGCTCGGAAGGGTGGTTTGCCTGCAACCAATGAGCTGGAACAACGGCTGGCCGGTCATTGGCGTCGATAAGGATGGTGACGGATGCGGTGAACCGTTGCTTACTTATACCAAGCCGAAAACGAAGTCACCTTCCCCGGTGGCCAACCCCGCTGAAAGCGACGAATTCGACAGCAATACGCTTGGCAAACAATGGCAGTGGTATGCCAATCCCAGACCGGAATGGGTCTATTTTCATGGCGAACAAGGCTTCATCCGGCTATTCTCCTACAACCCTGTTGCCAATTACAAAAACCTGCTGAACACACCCAATCTGTTGCTGCAAAAATTTCCGGCACCCGATTTTACCGCGACCACCAAGATCCGCTTTACTCCGAACCAGGCCTCCAATGGGGAACGGTGCGGACTGGCCGTGATCGGGATGGACTATGCGACGCTGACCCTTCAAAAAGACGAAAACGGTTTTATCCTGGCACAAATCAGCTGTAAAAATGCCGATCAGGGCGCTGCCGAAATCATAAACGAATCAGTCAATGTTGGTACCAACGAACTCTATCTCAGGGTAACTGTCCGCAATATCAAAGACTGTACGTTTAGTTACAGCCTGGACGGACAGACCTTTCAACAACTCGGCAAGCCATTTACTGCTCGTGAAGGCCTCTGGATAGGGGCGAAAGTCGGCCTGTTCTGCACCCGTACCGTCCAGAAAAATGACGGCGGCTGGATGGATGTTGATTGGTTCAGGATTACAAAATAGTCGTAATAAATATTGATATTCAGGCTGTTACAACAAACCCGCTTCGAACTGCCCGGAGCGGGTTTGTTGTAACAGCTTAGTTGTAAAGAGGATAGATTATGAAGCAAGGGCTGTTTCAACCTTTCTAATACTGTCTTCTACACGTTGTCCGGTCTTACTGATTGCCCACTGCCTCTCTTTTGACTATTTTTTCTGAAAGCACTAATTCCCCATTTTTACCGGTAATCAGCACCTGGTAAATGCCCGGAGTGACAGGTATGCTGAGTATGGACTTCATACAGCAAAACTTTTCAATTGAACGTTCATGGTATAAACTATTTCAGAATAAATCATTGACCTAAAAATAGACAACTATCTATGCCATTTATACATAAAAAAGGAGGTTTGATTAACGGCATATAAAAAAAGTGCTATATTTGCCTGCTTTCTATTTGTTTCTAATGTTTTGTAGTTAAAAAAATGGCACGATGAAAAAGTTATGCTTTACGCTTGTCCTGTTTTTGTTCTGTTGTTCATTCATGCATGCCCAATGGCGGCAAAGCCTTACGGGGCAGACTTCCCTGATCAATAATCTGAGTGTTGTAACCGACAATGTCATCTGGGCACTTGATCAGATGGGTCAGGCTGTTTCGGTGTCGACAGATGGCGGCGCTTCCTGGATAGTGAAATCGTTACCGTCCGAACTGGTAGCAGGCAATGTCACGAGCCTTAGTGCGACGTCAGCCACAACGGCGTATTTGATCGTTAGCGATAGCAATCTGAAAGGCATTTACAAAACCACAGACAGCGGCTTTACTTGGACAAAACAAGCGACAGGCTTTAATGCCAGCAGCCCCTGGCCCGATTTTGTCTATTTCTGGAATGAAAACGATGGGGTGGCTGTCGGAGATCCCATCAACAATACCTTTGAAATATATGTAACAACCAATGGAGGCGAGCTGTGGACCCAGGTTCCGGTTCAGAATATTCCGCTGTGTGATCAGTATGAGTTCGGTTATTCGAGCAATACCGTTTTCAAGGTGCTTGGAAATTCAATCTGTTTTTATACCAATAAGGGGCGATTGTTTAGATCGTGGGATAAAGGACTGACCTGGAGTGTGGTCAGCACACCGCTTACAAGTGGGAGTAACATGAGCGTTGTCTTCAAGGACGATAACCACGGTTTATGCAGCAATGCCGATGTATATACCAGTGATTATCAACTTTATGCGACCTCTGACGGGGGCAGCACCTGGAATTCTGTGGCAGGGGTTCAAGGTGTCAAACAGCTTTATTACAGTGCTGCGCTGAATGCTTATTTCAGTGCGAATTTATGGCTCGGACTGATGTACTCGCTGGACGACGGATTGACCTGGACGACTCATCCTTCCATGGACAAAATGGGGATTAGCGGAATGGGCTTTTTACCTTCCGGGAAAGTGGTTGCCGGCGGATGGAGCTATGTGTACACTTCAACGGATTACCAGAAACAGAATATCTCAGTGACCGATATACAGCTAAACAGTAAAAACAGTCTGACTGTCAGTTTCAGTGAAGAACCGGATCCGGAGACTTCGCAGCTCATCAGTAACTACACGGTTGGCTACGTTGAACATGGATTGAATGCACTTGACATTAGCTCGGCGACACAGGATCCAATCAATAAGAATGTTATCCATTTGCAAATGGCGGCCGATTTGCCCCTGGATACGATCAGGATTTACGTATCAAATGTAAAAGACAACAAGGGAGCAGATGGCTATTCGATGATCAACGAGTTACCGAGCTCACACAAAACCATTTATAATTTAACCTCTGCAGCCGGTCATACTTCAGCAACGTTTGATATTTTTGTGGATCAGACATCTCGCTGTCTGACGTTATCAGGTACGATCCGTCCGGGGAAGGCCGAAATTATTGACCTGAACGGCCGTGTGCTGTTATCCGAATCCATCAATTCAATGAAGATCGCTTTACCTTGTTTGGCTCCCGGTATTTATTTGCTGAAGTGGAAAGACAACACGGAAACGAGGATTAAGAAGTTTTCTGTTAAGTAGTATACCCTTTTGAAACAGCGTGCCAAAATACAGGGCCATTTTGTGCTGCCTCCCCGCCGGAATACTAGCCTGACTATTAGCCGAAATAGTCCTTGATGTGTTGCACCATCGTGCCGACCAGCCGTTGGCGGGCCTCAGCCGAAGCCCAGGCAAGGTGGGGCGTTAGCAATAACTGATCCTGGATATCGGCCGACAAAAGCGGGTGATCCCCGGGTAGAGGCTCCTGTTCGAACACATCCAGCCCGGCTCCGGCCAGCCGGCGTTCCCGCAATGCCTGAACCAGGTCGGTCTCTTTGACAATACCGCCACGACCCACATTAATCAGATAAGCATTCGGCTTCATTAGGCATAAAGCGTTGTAATCGATCAGGTAGTGCGTTTGGCTGTTTAACGGTGCGTGAATGGAGATAATATCGCTTTCTGCCAACAGTCCGTTGAGGCTTTTATGCGGATAGCCGGCATCCAGGTTTTTGCCGGAGGTGGAGTAATAGAAAACGTGCGCGCCAAAAGCGGAGGCTATTTCAGCCACCCTGCGGCCAATGTGTCCCATCCCGATGATGCCCCAGTTTTTGCCGTTGATTTCGGCAAACGGACGATCATGGTGGGTGAACCGCCCACTGGCGCTGTACTTACCGCTTTTCACATACCGGTCATAATAAGCCGAATGGTGCATCAAGTCCAGCGCCAATGTTACAGTGAGCTCAGCCACACTGTCCGTCGAATAATCGGCCACATTTTTGACGGTGATGCTTTTTCTGGCTGCCGTGGTCAGGTCAACGTTGTTCATGCCTGTAGCGGCAATACAAATGAGTTTCAGGCCTGGTAAGGCCTCCAGTTCCGGTTGCATCAGTTTCACTTTGTTAGTGATCACCACATCGGCCCCGGTGCAGCGAGCGATGACTTGATCCGGCGCCGTCTGTTCGTAGGCCGTCCATTCTCCCAGCGCTTCCAGTGCAGACATATCCGCATCGCCTATCGAATAGGCATCCAGAAAAACAATTTTCATGACTATTTGTTGTATGAATTAAAATGAGCGTATTTTTGAATTGAAATTCAAACAAAAGTTCAAAAAAAATCGCATGAAAACAAGGAATGAACCGACATTAATTGAAATATACTCGGACACAGTCTGGCATGCAGGTATGCTTAAAAGCATCCTGGAGGATTCCGGTATTGAGGTCTATATGGCCAACAAAACGTTGGGCTCGAGAAGCCCGTGGCTGGTTTCTCCTGGTGATGTGGATGCAACGAAAGTGATGATTTCAAGTTTGGATTATGACAAGGCCAAACCGATCGTGGACGATTTTATCAGGAATCTGCGTGAGCCGGATTGAAAGACCTTCCATTAATGTTAATCGACAAGGACAATACCGAAGGAGGCTACCAGTCCTGCAAGTCCTTCGCGCGAAAATTTGGCCTGCCTCAACCTGTTGGCCACCGGGTCAATGATATAATTGAACGAGGTCGATAAATCGGCCTTTTCCAGGTTGGTCGATGAAAAGACCGTCCGGGCGAGGTCACATTCAACAAATTTAGCCCCTTTCAGATTGGTCTCGCTGAAATCAGCTTCCTGCAGGTTGCATTCCGTAAAAGTCGTCCCTTGCAGGTTTAACGCCGTAAAGATGGCATATTGCAACTGCGAATGCTGAAATGTTATCGACAAGGTGTACGGATTGCACCTCGAAAAATCGATGCCGGTCATTTTGCAATCGATAAACTGCACGTCCGACCATGTCGTCGTGTCCATGCGGCACAAACTGAAGTTGCACTGCACAAACCGGCAATTCTCAAAACCGATTTTGCCAAACCGGATTTCCGAGAAGGAACAATTGACAAACTCACACGCTTCGTAGTCGTTGTCCAGAGCCGTCCGGGTAAAATCAGTCTGTTTAAAAGAGGTGTTTGTTGCCATTGGTTGTCGTTTAAAACGCCTCAAAGATATTCATTAAACAAAGACAACGCCCCATCCACCAATGCAAAAATAGTATCTGCTGAATGGATTCAAATAGGATGCCGCTGCCCACAGGACACTTGCAACAGACACCGTCAGACTTGATCTTCAATCCATCAACAGAAATACTCTGTCAAAAAGACACCTGCAACCCAGCAAATACAGTTATGACCGGATTTTTCGTTTCCTCTGTCGATGGGTCAAACGACATATCCTGAGGCCCGAAGTTGTATGTCGAGAGTATGGAAACGGCCATTAGTTTGTTGATTCTGATTGCTAAGCCCAATGAAGGCGCTACGTCACAATAGACATTGCCGTTTGTCAAATAGGTATCGATACCAAAGCAAAAACGGGG
>JAUZOU010000021.1 GCA_030706285.1 Bacteroidota bacterium | reverse complement strand
GAAGAATGGATCGCTGCCATGGGCTATACGGCCGTTGGAATTGACGGAGCCTTATTCTCAACCAGTGAGGCATTGAGATTGACCGCTTATTTTTCAAAAAAAGGGATTCAATTGGCGATTAATTTCAAACCGTATGAGGCTGTTTGGCCGGATCGCCCGGCATTCCCTCAAGGAAAGCTCATGGTCTTTCAGGCATCGTTCAGTGGAGAATCCGTTAAAAGCAAACTGGAAAGACTTCGTACCGTTTTGACGTCTGAAGAAGCAAACTGTCTGACCGTGGCTTCGCTGGATGACATTGCCTGGTTAATGAATATCAGGGGTTCGGATGTAGACTTCAATCCGGTTGCCATGGCTTATGTTTTTGTGAGTCAACACCGCTGCATCCTTTTTATAGCCTCGGAAAAAATCACCCCGGAAGTCAGGGAGCACCTCGTTGAAAGCGGTGTTGAATTGGCAGGATATGGCGATTTTGGAGCATTCATCGAGCAGCTGGAGCATGTCAGAATCCTGTTTGACAAAGACAGGAACAATTTCGGAACCTATCAACGTTTGGATTCTTCCTGTTCGATCATTGAAAAAAGGATGCCTGTTGCCGATATGAAAGCGGTCAAGAATCCAACCGAATTGGCCGGGTTCCGGGAAGCGATGATCAAGGATGGCGTGGCATTGGTCAAGTTATTCAAGTGGATTGAAGAAGTGACCAACCCGGCTAAATTGACCAAAGAACCTTTCCCTGACGAATGGACCATCGGTGAGAAAGCCGCGGCTCTACGAAAAGAGCAAGGCCAATATCTAAGCGAAAGCTTCGCTCCGATCGTCAGTTTCAGAGAACACGGTGCCATCGTTCATTATGAAGCCGAACGTGACAACTGCAAAACAGTCTGTGGCGAAGGCGTCTTACTGATGGACCTTGGAGCCCATTTCCTGAATGGGTCAACCGATGTGACCCGTACCATTTATCTGAACGGAACACCGCCTCTTCAATACAAAGATGATTATACCTGTTTGCTAAAAGGTGTCATCGCCCTGACCAAGGCTGTTTTCCCGGAAGGAACAAGAGGCTCGCAACTTGACATCCTGGCCAGACAATTCATCTGGGAAAGAGGCTTGAATTTTCTTCATGGTACCGGTCACGGCATCGGGCATTGTCTGTATGTCCACGAAGGGCCTCAGAGCATCCGGATGAACGAAAATCCTGTCACTATCCAGCCAGGCATGGTTATGTCAAATGAACCAGGCGTCTACAGGGCAGGAGCCTACGGTGTCAGAATAGAAAATGCCATTCATGCGATTGAAAAAGGCACGTATGAAGCGGGGCGTTTCTTTACTTTCGAAACACTAACATTGGTACCGCTGGACCTGAATAGCATGAACCAGGACTTATTGACTCAGGCAGAGAAAGAGTGGATAAACACCTATCATCAGAAAATCTATGAGAAACTGTCTCCACGCCTGACGCACGAAGAATGTTCCTGGTTAAAAGCCAAAACAACAAAGATCTGACAAACAACACCTTTATATATACAACCAAATCATGGCTTTATTCAAATCAGTCAGAGGATTCGATCCTCAATACGGCAAGAACTGTTTTTTTGCCGAAAATGCAACCATCATCGGAGACGTTATCATGGGAGACGGATGCAGCATCTGGTTTAATGCGGTAATCCGCGGCGATGTCAACGCCATCCGTATCGGCAACAATGTCAACATTCAGGATGGTTCCGTGCTTCATACTCTATATCAGAAATCCACGATTGAAATCGGCGATCATGTTTCAATAGGACACAATGTGACCATTCACGGAGCAAAAATCGAAGACTATGCCCTGATAGGGATGGGCGCTATCGTACTGGACGATGCCGTGATCGGCGAAGGCGCCATCGTAGCCGCAGGAGCGGTTGTCTTAAGCGGGACAAAAGTCAAACCATACAGCATCTACGCGGGCGTTCCTGCCAAATTTGTCAAAATGGCGGATCCTGAACAAACAAAAAATATCAACAAACGAATTTCCGGCAATTACCAGTTGTATGCCAGCTGGTATCAGGAAAAGCCATCCAAAGGCTCTCTGTTAGACCCGGAATAACTGACATAAAGACGTAAATATTTTTCAAAAAGGCAGTTTATGTCGTGTTTTTTATAATTTTGCAGCGCCAAATCTTGGCAAAAGCACGTAAAATTCAACCGATGCAACCCAATCTAGTTATTGTCGAATCTCCAGCAAAAGCCAAAACCATAGAGAAATTTCTTGGTAAGGATTATAAAGTTATGTCCAGTTTCGGTCACATCCGGGACTTGAGCAAAAAGGACTTCGGCGTCGATATCGCTCATAATTTTCAACCGATATATGAAATCACGCCCGACAAAACAAAGTTGGTCCATGAACTGAAAGCCAATGCCCAAAAAGCCGGGATGGTCTGGCTGGCGTCTGATGAGGACCGTGAGGGAGAAGCCATTGCATGGCATTTGTACGATGTTCTTGGGCTTGAAAAAAATCAGACTAAACGAATTGTCTTTCATGAAATCACGAAAGAGGCTATACTTTCTGCCATAAAGCATCCCCGGGACATTGATGCAAACCTGGTCAATGCTCAGCAAGCCAGGCGGGTACTTGACAGAATTGTCGGATTTGAATTATCACCGGTTTTATGGCGGAAAATCAAGCCATCACTTTCTGCCGGACGGGTCCAGTCTGTTGCTGTCCGGCTCATTGTGGAAAAGGAACGTGAAATTGAACGGTTCAAAGCAGAAGCCAGTTACAAGGTTGTTGTATCGTTCCTGTTAAACCACACAGACGGTGGCCAATCTACCATAAAAGCGGATTTGACACACCGTCTTGCAACCAAGGAAGAAGCGCTTGCTTTTCTTGAATCATGCAGGAATGCCACATTCAAGATCGAGGACATTGTTACAAAGCCAAGCAAAAAGACACCAGCCCCACCTTTTACGACCTCAACACTTCAGCAGGAAGCATCAAGGAAGCTTGGATTTTCCGTTTCCCAGACCATGATGATTGCTCAGCGGTTGTATGAATCCGGAAAGATTACTTACATGAGAACCGACTCGGTCAATTTATCCAGCCTGGCCATCAACACCTCTAAGGCCGAAATCGAATCGATCGCCGGTACCAACTACATCAAGATCCGTCACTATCAGACAAAAACGAAAGGCGCTCAAGAGGCGCATGAAGCGATTCGCCCTACTTATATGAATGTGCCTAAAATTGACGGCACAGCCCAGGAAAAAAGGCTTTACGAACTTATCTGGAAACGTACTATCGCATCCCAGATGGCAGATGCAGAATTTGAAAAAACGTCTGTAGTCATCAGTATGTCAGGGACAAAGGATAAACTGGAAGCTACCGGAGAAGTCCTGACATTTGACGGATTTCTGAAAGTTTACCTGGAATCCAACGACGACGAACCCGAAGCAGAAGAAAACAGCAAGATGCTCCCGTCAATCAGTCTGAACGATACACTGAAACTGGAGTCTGCCTCTGCTACTGAGCGGTTCACGCAAAGGCCACCCAGATACACGGAAGCCAGCCTCGTTCGTAAACTTGAAGAACTTGGCATCGGTCGTCCATCGACCTATGCACCGACCATATCGACCATCCAGCAACGTGGATATGTTGTCAAAGAAGACAGGGAAGGGCAAGCCAGGATCTATTCATGCATCAAACTTGAGAAAAATCAACTGGACGAACAAACGCTGACCGAAACCATCGGGACGGAAAAAGCCAAGCTCTTCCCAACCGACATCGGCATCGTGGTGAATGATTTTCTGTTGGATTCCTTTCCTGACATTTTGGACTTTAATTTCACTGCCTCGGTTGAAAAACAATTTGACCAGATAGCGGAAGGTGACGTGGAATGGGAAAACGTGATCAGCGAGTTTTACAAGACATTTCATCCTTCAGTAGAGCAAGCCAGTGCCTGGTCCAAGCAGAAAGTCGGAGAGCGCATTCTTGGCAATGATCCGAAAACCGGACGCGTTGTTTCTGCCCGAATTGGCCGGTTCGGGCCTGTCGTTCAGATCGGTGTGGCTGATGACGAGGAAAAACCGTTATTTGCTTCATTGCTTAAGAGCCAACGACTTGAAACCATCACGCTCGATGAAGCGCTGGATTTGTTCAAATTGCCAAGAACCGCCGGTGAATATGAAGACAAAACCGTGACGATCGGAATTGGTCGTTTCGGACCCTATATCCGCCATGACAGCAAATTCATTTCCATTCCGAAAACCTTCGATCCAATGGAAATCAGTCTTGAATCATGCATTGAGCTGATTGAAAACAAACGACAAGTTGAAAAGAACAAAATTATCAAAACCTTTGATGCTGAAGGTATTCAGATTCTTAATGGCAGATATGGCCCCTACTTCACTAAAGACGGCAACAACTACCGTATTCCGAAAGCAGTAGCGCCGGATACACTCACACCTGAAGCTTGCCTGAAACTGGTTCAGGAGCAAGGTGAAAAGCCATCGAAAAAAGCATCGAGAAAAGGAGCAGGTACATCAAAAACAGCCTTGACAAAGGCTGCAGCTGCAAAAAAAGCAGCCACTTCCAAAAAGGCCTCAACAACCAAGAAGGCAACCGCTGCAAAAAAAGCGCCGGCGAAGAAAGCAGCAGCCGTAAAAACGGCCAAGCCTACTTCCAGTTCGAAAAAAAAAGCATAAAAACACAACCGGATTCCTATAAAGAAATCCGGTTACGTTTTTAGTTTTACCTGATACCGATTGAAAACCTGCAAAATAACCTGAAAGAAAGGATCTACCAGTTTACCTATAATCCTTCAATACTTGCTGCAGCCGCTTACGGGCAAAGAAAATACGACTCTTGACCGTCCCCAGCGGTAAGTTCATCTCTTGAGCAATCGCTTCGTATTTAAAGCCTGCAATGTGCATAGCAAAGGGCTGTCTGTACTCTTTACTGAAACTGTTGATTGCCTTTGTAATTTCAGCAATGGTGTAAGCCCCTTCGGGAGAGTCGAAACCTGAATTTTGCGGAATGTTCAGATGATACAGGTTATCAGTCTGATCGACAAAAGTTTGTTCACGTACCGTTTTACGGTAGTTGTTTATGAAGATATTGCGCATCAACGTGTAAGTCCAGGCCTTGAAATTGGTTTCTTCGGCGAACTTATCGTGGTTGTCAAGCACCTTCAAAGAAGTCTCCTGAAGGAGATCGGACGCGTCATCCCTGTTCTTGGTGAGCCGGAATGCAAACCGCAACAAATCGCTCTGCACATCCAGTAAGTGTTTGTTCAATTTGAGGGCATTCATACTGTTTCTTTTAGGTGGTAAAACACGTAACCAATGTTACGTGAACATTTGTTTTTCATGTGCTAAAAATACTAAAAAAGCCACCTCTCAATAGCCGAAATTCTGTTTAATAAAACCTCAAATCAGTTTTATATCTGATTTTGGGTGCACCATTATCAGTTTTCATGCTTTTTTGTGGTTTTTGCATGAATTATTCCAAACTATTTTGTAGGTTTGGCATTGCCATTCAATTGAATCCATACTAATTAACATGCATTTTCCAGCCATAGACAAGCGCAGATAACCACAAGATCACCAACGGATTAGACGTATTCACACAATCAAAAGCGATGAACATGCAGCCTCAAAAAAGGAATATTTATTCTCTTTTCTCAGCCATCGACAACGCTTTAAAATGTTGTCAAAACAGTCTGTTTATCGGCCTTTGGGTATTAATTCCTTATTACGCCCTTATCATCGTTCTCGTCCTGCTCGTTTACAAAATATATAGTTATCAAAAAAAAAGAGATAAGCTGACCAAGGATATTCTTGAATACATCAAAACAGTCCACACGATGCAGAAATCGCTGGAACTGTTAAACGAACCTCTTAACGAAGTTTCGTCCAATGCCAAGTTGGATGAGCTCCAACGCGACAAAATCAGAGTTTCCATCTGGCGTATCAATACGATGCAAAGTACCCTGAAAGCGCTGATCAATCTTGAAAAAGAGAACAATTGGTTTCAACATCAGATTCAGCAAGAAAAAAAAGGCGTCAATCAAAGTAAAGGGGCACTGAACGACTTGCCACCTGATGAATCAGAAATCTATACGTCCATATTAGGCAATCAGAATCCAAACGATCAATATTTTCTGGAAAAGGTCTTTTCCATCATTAGAGTCTATTATGCCGACCCGAGCTTCAACGTAGACGTACTTAGCCAGGAAATGGGCATGAGCCGGTCCTCTTTCTACAACAAAATAAAATTAATCAGCGGACAAGCGCCAGCGGATTTTATCCGTCAATATCGCATGGAACGAGCTAAGGAACTATTGAAGACAAAACAATATACCATTTCAGAAGTAGCTTTTAAATCTGGTTTCACGGATGCTAAATACTTCAGGGATGTGTTCCATAAAAAATTCAACCGCAGCCCAAGCCAATATGCGAAATCGAACCAGCTTTAATTTCTATGGGTTATATTTTCCACCTCTTGTGGCTAAAGGAAATGGTCCGGGACTTACCCTGTGGTCCATTTCTTTTTAATTGCTGACCGGTTGAGTTTCCCCTTTGTAACGTAAAAGCGTATCTTTACCTGCCGAAACAAAACGAATCCGCATTGCAGAACTTCCATGCCCGAAATTACAATACGATCCAGAAACCTGCGCCTGGCAGACTTGCCTTTGCTGTCCGACAAAGAAACGTTATATACCTTCGATCCGCGTAGTTTGCTGGATGAATGTCTTGGGAAACACCGGTACATCGTTTCCTGTGAGAATCAGTTAACAAATAGCCTTGCCGGTCAACATATTGCAGTCAACCAATATGCCGTCAAGCACACCGATCCTTCCCGTAACAAGCTGCTGACGGTAGCCATCTCAGAAGATCCGCGCATCTCATTGTATAAACGTCTTGCCAATACAGCGATACCAGCAGCCATCAAGCGACTGTTTGTCGCAGTGCCTCACCCGGAAGCTGACAGCCTGGCCTGTCAAAAAGGATGGGACATTAACTATCCCTATTCGGATTTTCTTGCCTATAACAACAAGATCAGCCAGAAGGAACGGCTTGGCGACCTGACTCCTGCCTGGGCAATTATAGACCCTGCCAGTGATAACCTCGAAAGCAGCGAAGCGTATTACATTAAACGAGCCATTGGAGCCGGAGGCTTTGCCACCTTCCATACGTCGGATTTAACCGGTATGAAACAAGCCATACAAGCCTATCCGTCTAAATGGTACAAGGAAAAAGCCATTGAGGGAGCACCTAGAAGTGTTCAATTATTTCGTAACGGGCCAAAAGACTATACCCTTTTCGGTTATTCAGAAATGAAAATCAGATTCCAAAAAAATTATGCCGGCGGCTTGATGAAGAAGATAAACAATCTGCCGGACTACCTAAATGAAAACCTTGCATGCGCCTTATTCCGGCTGGATCCATTGTTCGGAGACTATACCGGATTCCTTGGCCTTGATTTTATTGAAGCTGATAAAAAAATGTTTATCCTGGAGGCTAACGTTAGGACGACAATGGCTACCTTTGCGACATTGCAACTCAATGAGAGTCATCGAGAAGAACTCGAATTTTTCCATTTTCAATAAGTATTGGTACTGCACCTGTCGCTTTTAACGACTCGTCCATCGTGGAAATAGCACTATCAAGATCATTAACTTATTTAATCCTACTTGTATGGAAACAACAGACAAAGTACTGGAAGCGATGAAACAAGCCGGAACGCCGGTAAATGCCGGTAAACTGGCAGAACTGACCGGGCTTGACCGTAAGGAAGTTGACAAGGCCATGAAGAAGCTTAAAGCCTCAGGAGCTATTGTTTCACCCAAAATGTGCTATTGGGAGCCCGCAAAATAACATGGATACATTGATTCGCCTGCACGAGGCTGTCTTAAGACACCCGGACGTGCAGTTTTCCGAACCATTGAACTGGCAGATGCAGACCGGCGAACACTGGGCTGTCATCGGGCCGAATGGTTCGGGTAAGACTGTTTTAATCGATACGTTGGCTGGAAAATATGCGTTACGTACTGGTGCCATTAACTATCCGGTTTTTGAGGCCAACGGGCTGAAAGTATCCGAAGCCATCAAATCGATGGCTTTCCGGGATATTTCAAGCCTGTCCAACGATTATCAGAGTGCAGCTTACCAACAACGCTGGAACTCGCAGGAGGCCGAAGAATCTCCGCTAATAGCTGATTTGCTGGAACTTAATCCTGACAAAACTTACTCAAACAGGATTCTCCAGCTTTTTAATGTCAAAAATCTTCTTGAAAGCAGATTGATACAACTTTCAAGTGGTGAATTGCGAAAATTCCTGATTGTGCGTACACTGATGAGCCGGCCTCGTATCCTGATCCTTGACAATCCTTTCATCGGCCTGGATGCCTCCTCTCGCGACCAGTTGAATCTACTCCTCGGTAATATGGCCAGTCTAGAAGGGTTGCAACTTATTTTTGTGCTTTCCAATCCGGCAGATATTCCATCAATTGTCACGCATGTCTTGCCTGTCCATAACAGAACGATAAGCAAACCACTCAGTAAAACCGATTTCGAAACCGATGCCAAGCTTCAGGCTAAGTTATTCGCCATCCCTCCACCTGTGCAGCAGGAACGAAGACTGAAGAACTATACTCAGGCTGATTTTACAGCAGATCCGGTTAGTGATGAGACCACTCAAAATAATGTCGTACAACTTTGCCATATAACGATTCGTTATGGAAAACGAACCATACTGAAAGATCTGAACTGGACCATCAAGCATGGGGAGCGATGGGCCTTGCTTGGTCCGAACGGCGCCGGAAAATCGACACTGCTCAGTTTGGTCTGTGCTGACAATCCCCAGTCATATGCCAACGATATCCGCTTGTTCAATCGCAAGCGCGGGACTGGAGAAAGCATCTGGGACATCAAGAAGAACATTGGCTACGTGTCTCCGGAAATGCACAGTTATTATCTGAAAAATGTTCCCTGCATTGACATTGTCGGATCAGGGCTATTTGATACCATCGGCCTGTATCGTCGGTGTACACCCGAACAGCTCGATGCCTGCGAGAGCTGGATGAAGGTGTTCGGTATCGGCCACCTAAAAGACAAATCGTTTCTCAAAGTTTCTTCGGGAGAACAACGACTTTGCCTGTTGGCCAGAGCTTTTGTTAAAAATCCGTCCTTACTCATTCTGGACGAACCGCTGCACGGACTCGATGTCTCCAATAAACGGAAAGCCAGGAACATCATTGAAAACTTTTGCCAGGATCCGGATAAATCAATGATCTATGTGACTCATTATAAAAATGAGATTCCCGACTGCATCTGTAAGGCGTTTACATTGATCAAACATTCGTAAAATCCGGATAAACTGGCCGGAACTGCCCCTGCCTTGTTTCGGCAATTAGTCTGCCTGTAGGTCATATCTTTTTTGATCAAGAAAAACTGATGAAAATCATATAAATAGCGAAAGGCCTCATGTTTTCACATGAAGCCTTTCGGTGTATAGTGGTACCACCAGGAATCATACAAAAAATACAATATGATACAATTCCAAGTCTAAATAACTGTATATCTACTTGTTTAATAGATATTTTTACACTCAATGATACAAAATGGAACAACTTATTTTCATAAAAAATACCATATTGTTTCATAAATATAGTTCCATCTATAGTACCAGTTCATTTTATTATATACATTTGCACTATGTCAAAGTATGATCCAAAATTCAATTTAAAGCGTCCTTTTACGGATAAAGACAGTGAAGTTCTGTTTCGTGTAAACTGCGGAAAAGGCAAAACCTTTAATTACCCACTAAAAAGCAAGGCTTTAGACAAGGTTTTGAGAATCCCTCCAGATTTGTGGGATTTAGACAAACAGCGTCCAATACCAATTGGTAAAATAAAGTCCAAATATATCCATTATAAAGCAAATGTCATTGAATTGTCTTCAATGATAGACAGAATCAAATCGGTACATTCTGACATTATATCCAAAGCACGTATTAGCGATTCCAAAATTGACAACATATACTTAAAGAAGTCATACGATGAGATTTTTGGTTTTTCAAAAAGTACAAAAACACTTTTATCAGACTATTTGGAAATATTTGTCAATGATATAACTAACGGAATCATCCTAACAGAAAAGAAAACAAAATATGCTGAAGGCTCCATAAAACCATATCGAACATTAAAAAACAACATTTTAATGTTTGATTGCATAAATGGATTGAGAACAAATTTCGATTCCATCAATCAAGATTGGTATGATTTGTTTGTTAATTTCCTATACGATGATGCAGAATGCATAGAACTGAAATTGGAAAAACAAGATTATACGCCAAAATCAGTCGGGAAATATATCAAGTGCTTAAAACATATATTGAAAGTTGCCTACAATAAAGGAATCAGCAAAAACACAGAATATTTAAAAGACTATTTCATTGCCCCAGACAAAGAAAGTTTTGCGGTTGTGCTTAGTATTGATGAAATTGAACTATTAGCAAAGCTTGAGCTTGAAGGGGAAGAGCTAGAATGTAGAGACACTTTTCTTGTTGGTTGCTACAGCGGACTTAGACAATCTGATTTCAACAGAATCAAAGCTTCAGATTTTTCTTTAGAGAAGAGTCAAAAAGGAGAAGAATACACAGTCTTATCGATTACGACTCAAAAAACAACGACTGCGGTTAAAATACCAGTTGTCACGAATTTCCTAGAACTGGTTACCAAATACAACTATAACCTTCCATCGGTATCATCTTTCAAACTAAATAAAAAGATAAAGGATATTGCTGAGAAGGCAGGAATCACAAAGGAAGTAACATATATAAGCTTTAAAGGCGGTGAAGCAAAAGAAATAACAACACCGAAATATAAAATGATTGCAAGTCACACCTGTAGGCGTTCCGCAATTACAAATCTATATTTTCATTACAAGATTGAGGCCGAAAGAATCATGAGAATTTCTGGACATAAAGACATGAAAACGTTCCGAAATTATATCAGATTTGGGGATACAGAAAATGCCCTCGCAGTCGCTGAAAAAATGTCAAATAAAAAATAAAATGGAAAACGCACAACAAGCTCTTGAAAATGCTCTCATACTTGCAGACATGGATTTTAACCGAATCCTTTATACTGTAAATAATGATTTTGAAGAATCGATTGATTCATATCTCATTTATGTAAGACAGTTGGGATCAGATTTTGAACTGGCCTTATCATCATTAGTCTTATATTCATCAGCAGCGCAAATCTCAACATTTGCACTCATAAATCTTAAAAAAATTGATCTGGCTATTAAAGCCATTAAAGTTTTCGATGATCTATGTATCAAGTATCAAAAAGACATAGACAACAGTTTTTCAAATAGAGAAATCATATATAAAACCTTCAAACCAATCCAACAAGCTCATTTAAGCCAACTGGTTTATATCAAAGAACTCTTAAATTCGACTATGGACAGTATCAATGGCAAGACAACTCAAACAGAAGGTTCAGTTGAAGAGGTTGCAAAAGTGAGCAAGATTGAAACAGAAAATTTACTCTCCGAATTTGCCGAAACTCTTTCAATTAAAGACATAGAAAAAATATTCCACTGTACACGAAGCACAATTTACAGATGGGAAATGGAAGGTCGTTTTAAACGTTGTTCACCAAAAGGCAAAACTGTTCTATATAAAAAGGAAGATATTAAAAGAATTTTAGGGACAAGCGGTATCCAAATTCAATAAATAAAGGAATACGTGCGGCCGCATCCGACCAGACATTTTTTGACCCTTGTCAGAATTCAATTGCAGGCGCTTCTTCTGTTAAAGATTTTACCTTAACAACCCAACTTTGTTTTTTATCACTCCAATAAATGCCGTTTTCTTTTAAAACCTTATCAAAAGCCTTTTGTGTTTCGTCATCGTCAAGGCTCGTGGCATTCCAATCAGTTTCTTCATCCCACCCCGTTTTAGAGTTTAGATAATCATTCAAATCAACTTTCTTTTCAATATAGGAATCACTAAATTCTAAATTTGGAACGGGAATTTCTGTTGATTGTTGACTTTGTATTTTTTGTCTTTCAACTGATTTGTTATAAAAAAATATTCCAATCAGAAATATTGGAACAAAAATTATTACCCATAATACTTTCGATAAAGTATCTGATTCATCTTCTTCTAATCTTTTTGAACAAGCTAATATTATCAGACCTACGAAACTCCAAAATAGGGAGAGCAAGAACCAATTCACAGCATTTCTACCTTTTCTGGAAGCTAATATGGTAGTAGCTATGGTAAATCCAATAGCAATGAGTAAACCTATGAATATAGTAAAAAGTTCCATTTGGCGATGTAACGAGTATAAAGCACTTCTTATTTTTCAAAAACTTTGACCGAAAGAATATTACAAAGGTAGTGATATTTTATATCCTTATGATAATAAAATAGTAATATTAGAAGTAAAAGTTGCTTGTCCTGATTGTGAACAGACTAATATTATAAAAATGGCATAGACTTTATATAAGTTATCGTATTGTTCTACACATAGTTATATATCTTTAATTTGCCCTTTCAGGGATACTTGTTATAGCCTTATTGTTATCTTTCAATTTCACCAAGTCAAACACGCTGACGATTTCTTTCTTCCCAACCCTCTTAAAATGTATCAATCCATTTAACCAAATCGAATATGGGGTACTAAGATTCTCACCAGTGTGAAGATTATAAAGGAAATCAGAAGTTTTAATATTTGAATTTCGGCAATATGACTTAATTGCAGGCCATTTAGCAGTAATTTCCATTCGATGGATATTCTTTTCCATATCAAGCCACCTGTATATATAGGTTTTATGGCTTTTGTCTTCAATTTCTCTGGACTTGTTATAGCACTTTAACTGCAAATTGTTCTTTGCCTGCTTTATCAAATAGCTCATATTAACAGCACGCCTTCTTGTAGTGGAATATTGAAGATGGGTATTGTTTATTGTTTCTCGTGAATCAATATCAAGATATCTCTTCTTATTTACGACTGGAACGTAATCCTTATTTGCTACAGCATTCTTGATGAGGCGGGCAAAATTTATATTAGTATCAAGAGCGATTTCCAGATTAGAAATGCTATACAATTTTAAATCTAACTTATTCGCCATTGTTTCTAAGTAAAAGATTGTATTATACTGAATCTCACTTGTGGCCTTTGGCTGACTAACAGTTAGTCTTTTTACATTTTCACTAAAAGGAATGGAGCCGTCAAAAATAGCATTACTCTTTGATTTTTTACGTTCCAGAACTTCATGATAAACCACAAAAGGTTCATAAAGCCTGCGATTGTCTAACGTAATAAAACATTTCCCCGCAAACTTTGTATCTTCCTTTGGTTTAATATCCAAAAATCCATAGGGTATTAGATTCCCTGTTACATCTTCATCAGGAACAAGAATATTGAATTCCCGTTCTTCCGTTTTAACCCTTCGCAATCTGAAATCTTCAGTAAGAACACCTAGATAGTTCGGGGATTTAAAAACAAAATCTTGATTCTTGAGTGGATTGATAGTCAATTTATTATATACATCCAGTGATATTTCATAACATACTTTCAAAGCATCTACGCTGTATTTACCTTTTACTCCCTGCATTGTGTTTCATGTTTAGTCAACGATTCAAGCCAAAGATAAGATTTCTAAATGTAAAAATGCAAGAATATTGAATGTATTCATAATACAACTGTATTCATATATATCTGTAGAGCAGTCTGAATACAAGCATAAAACGTATTCATTTTATTCTTTGATATATTTGCATACTCCAGATATTTTGCTTATCTTTACAAGTATAAAAACAGTCAACCATGAAGACATCAGTAATTTTTTCCCGTGTAAGCTCCACAAACGATCGTCAGAACACCGAAAGACAAGTAAACGATTTACGTTCATTCGCCCAAAAGAATGACTTTAATATAATCCGTGAGTTTTCAGAGAATATCAGCGGTGCCAAGAAAAATGAAGAAAGATCTGGTTTAACAGAATGTGTGACCTTTTGTATTGAAAACAAAATAGACACATTGCTTTGCTCGGAGCTTTCAAGAATCGGCAGAGACACCCTCCAAGTTCTTAAAACGCTTGAAACTCTTCATGACAATAAAGTAAACGTTTATATCCAGAACATTGGCATTAATACTCTCAATGAAAAGAAAGAAATCAACCCAATGGCTTCAATTATCGTGACTGTTATGGCCGAAATGTCAAAGATAGAAAGAACAGGCATAGTGTATCGCTTGAATAGCGGGCGAGAGAACTATATTCAGAGGGGCGGGAAGCTAGGACGCACAAAAGGCAGTAAAAAGCCGCTAGAGGCAAAGAAAGAAGAGTACAAGCTAGTTTTATCCCTTTTGAAACGTGGCACATCAATTCGAAACGCTGCAAAACTAGCAAATACCAGTATAAGCACGGTACAAAGGTTGAAAAAGGAGTTCGGAATTTAAAAACTTCAAAAAATCCAGGGAATTAACACAGTCAACCGTACAACACGGGAATTCGGGAGTTTTTTCTCCCGAATATTTTATCATATAAATCTAGTTATCTGATTATTACGATACAAAACAAAGAAATTAAGCATTCCGCAATGCCTATCCTGAACGTTAGTCTTCGTGAAAATAATGCCATTTTTTTACTGTAAATTTTTTTCCATAACCGTCAAACAAATAGGGATAGACACTTTTTCAGAAAAGGCGATATCGGATTACACAAACCTTTTCGATTTACCCCCCTCCCACGGGCAGCAGGGGACACATGTAGGGGGTACTTCCACAGGAGTATAGGTCATGAAAAAAAGCAAATCTTATATAATGTTGTATATCTGCGTATTAAACAAAAGCCTCATCAATGAAAGTAATGCAATTATAGGCTTTTAAGTACAAAATACAGTTCAAATATAGTACCAAACGTAGTACCAAAAAAAATAACCCACTGAATTTCAGTGAGTTATTTTGTATCATGTGGTACCACCAGGAATCGAACCGGGGACACACGGATTTTCAGTCCGATGCTCTACCAACTGAGCTATGGTACCTTTCTTTAGCGGCCACAAAAGTACAACTGATTTTTTATATTACCAAAGTTTCCGGTGAATAATTTAATCAGTTCCCATTTTTCTCTTTGCGGTTTCAAAAAGCTTCACTACCTTTGTATCGTTAATGATCGGGATGTAGCACAGTTGGTAGCGCGCTACGTTCGGGACGTAGAGGTCGGAAGTTCGAATCTTCTCATCCCGACAAAATAGAGCCTAACTAATTTCAAAACAATTAGTTAGGCTTTTATCTTTCCAAACAGCCGGGACAAAATCGGGACAATACTGAATCATCAGGGGCCACTTATTGGAAAGGCCAATCCTGTCCAACTTTTATTGAGTCAGAACTGACAAAGCTCAATCATCGACCAGAGTTATTCTTTGCACCGGTTATCATTTATCTCTTAGCATATTAAGGAGCAATTCGGGCGCATCTGTTGTAATAAAATCAACTCCAATATCTATATATTTCTGTAAAGCTTCTTTGGCCGAAGGAGTATAGACATTGACCGTCAAACCAAGGCCTTGCGCTTCTTTTATCCATTCGGGATGTTCATTAAATAGTTCTTCGCTATAATCAATGCCATCCAACCCTTTCGACTTGACTTGTTCTGGACTTAACACTTTTCGGGGAAGATATGAAACCTTAACGGTAGAATCAGCCGCTTTCAGCAGAGCACATTCATTCAGACTAAAAGAAATGTATTCTACGAAGTTTTCCATTCTATGTTTCTTTACCAGCTTCAACACAGCCTCCACCACACGTTTTTCGTTCACGGCAGGATTGATGTTATGTTCCTTAAGCTCTACTATCAAGCGCTCCTTATTTTTTTTGGCTTGCTTGAGGTATTTCTCAAAGGTGGGGAGTCTCTCGCCATTAGACAAAAGGAACTTTTTTATATCGTTATATCGGCTGGTCTCAATGACGTGTCCTTCGATATCCGGATTGTGATTCACAACGACCACACCGTCCATTGTTATATACACGTCAAGTTCTGAGCCATAAATACCATTCAAGGCATGGGCTTTGTTTAAAGAAGCAAGACTGTTTTGGGCTGAACCTTCGCAGTTCCAATAGCCTCGATGGGCAATAACTTTAGGCTTGGCCGATAAGAAAGAGATGGCAAAAAGGGAAAAGACTACTAAAAAAAGACAGGCGTTTTTCATTTGTTAAAATCGATTTTACACAGCTGTTGAATAATCAGATCCGTCAAACCTATTAAAGTTGTTCTTCTCCGATTTTGTTTTTACTGAATGCTGATAGTTTATTTTAGACCATTGACAATGTGCAACATACATTGATTGCTTATCCTGTTCATCATAATCAATACCCATTGTGGTTGATCCCGTTAGGAAATTGGCCGGCGAACTGATCTTTGAAACATAAAAAACCAGAGATCAACCGAGAGTATTCCACAGGCAACTATTAGAGCTATTTTTTTGTATAACTTATTTTTTGATACGTAAATACCTTGGACTCATCCTTTGCCAAATGAAACGCTAAACCTCGCTCCATAGCCGCAGTACCTTCCAACTCAAGACTTTCGCCCGAATAAACGTCAACAAAACGATAATAGGCATCAGACTGAAGTCCACGAGGACAAACATAGAAGGAAGAGTCCTCCGACTTCAGACGAAACGCCTGCACGAAACCTTCCTGTGTATGGGGATCGTGAAATTGCCAGGCTTCCCATGATTTTAGGTCCTTCGATTGCAACGTCAACGGATAGTAGTCTTCCATCAAGAATCGTCTGAGTTTCTTAAACACATCAACGTGCTTTTCTGTACGTGCTTTAGTCTCAGGCGTCCATTGATCTATACGTCCCCCGACTCCAAAGGCGCCACCCAGAAAATCCTGAAAGCTACTTTCCGGTTCAAGTTCAGGTTTGGGACGAGCAAAACAAACATACTGATAATTTCCGGGCAAAAAGTAATTCAGTCCGTGTAAATGCCAACGAACTATGTCAGGTTCACTGGTTTGGTCACTAATCCAGAAGGTATGAAAACGTCTGGCCGTTTCGAGATCAATCCGGCGCCCTCCGGAGGCGCATCCTTCGAGGATAGTTTTCGGGTGATGAGTCCTCACCCAATCAATCACCTTGTAGAAACCTTCAATGTGCCTGATCTGAGCAATGCCACGACGTCCGTCGGTATCTGCGCTATCCCAATAGGACAAAGGATCCAGATTAAAATCGTAGCGGATATATCGCACATCAAACTTGCTAATATACCGGTCGAAAAGTTTCTCGACCCATTCCTGAACCGCTGGCAGTCCATAATTCAACAGACCATACTGGCCGGTATGATCCGGCGCTTCTTTTCCTGGTCCGGAAGCTAACCAGATGACCCAGTCAGGATGCTGCCGGGCAAGCCAAGATCCTCCGGCAACACGTTCCGGCTCAAACCACAATCCGAAATGGAGTCCTTTTGTGGTCAGATAATTTGAAAATGGTTGTAATCCTTGCGGGAACTTCACCGAATCGACGTCATCCCAGTTACCCAGACCAGTTCCAAAATCATCGGGATTGGTAATACCACTATACCAACCCGCATCCAACAGAAAATATTCCTGACCAATCTCCGCTGCTGCATCAGCCAGCTTACGCAAAAGAGGTTCATCAAAATTTGTCCAGACATCCCACCAATGATCATAAGTAGCAACTGGGGCAAAAGGCTTTGCATCAAGCTTGGGCGTATAATGTAAGCGGATCAATTTCCGCAACCGGTTAGATCCTTCTGCTAAAGCACCATGGTAACCACCTATCAACATTCTTGGCCCTGAAATTTCTTCACCAGGTTGCAACCGGATCTGGAGGCCCGGAATACAAGCCGTCAGATGCAGACGTCCGTTTTCAAGCTTT
>JAUZOU010000209.1 GCA_030706285.1 Bacteroidota bacterium | reverse complement strand
TGTCAACCATAATCAGAGCAACACCGGAAGACAATTCCGGGTCCGAAAAGATGTAATCGGTTTTTATGTTTTCTTCGTCAAACATTTCAATGGAATGCTTTCCGAAGACGTCATTTCCGATTTTGGAAATAAAGGTGACATTTCCTCCCAGACGTGCAACGGCAACAGCCTGATTGGCGCCTTTTCCTCCGCCATTCATCATGAACGTCCCGCCAAGGATCGTCTCACCAGGTACAGGCAGTCTGTCGGATTTGACAACCATATCCGTATTGCAGCTCCCTACCACTACGATTTTTTTAGTACTCATATGCTTTTATCGAAAACGTGATATTTGATGTTTCTCATGAACATATTGCTTGCAGAATGTTTTCATGGCCATTTATTATCATTGTGCTTTTCAGAACTATGTTCGGGGTAAACATATACAATAATTTCAATATGTACAAACGTTTGTGCATTTTTTTTGATATTTTTTTAGCCTTGAAAAAAGCGGTGGCTCATAAACCATCTATAATACTGATAATAAAGCCACTAATACCACTTTAAACAAAGCCACGATCAGGATAACACAGATCGGTTTCATCACTTTTTAGGCTTTTGTGCAAACGTTTGCATTAAAATACAACGCCATGGAGTAGTCTGGCAGACAAGTTACTGAAGAGATCCTGCTGCCACAGAATACATACCAGCCACCTACCAAAAGATGAAGAGCATATGTGTCAGGGTTACGGACTGAAGGGAAGCGGAACAGCCCAAAACAGAAAAAAATAGCTGTCCTTTTGAGACAGCTACTTTCTTTCTTCCGCCCGAAGAAAAGGAATTTGTAATCAGGAAAGAGATTCAACACCACTATAAGTTATCCAACACGCCGGAAAGATCCCGTATCAGGTCATCCGCATCTTCAAGTCCGACAGAAAGGCGGAAAATACCTTCACCGGCATACTCCTTCCAGGACCGTTTCTGCAATTCCGTCTCCAACCGGAAGGAAGTCGTCTGGAGATCTGCCGAATCAAGATAAAAAATCAGAGAACGTTGATGCCCGAGAGAAACAGCATAGTGAATCACTTTCAGTTGCTTGGCAAATGCAGCAGCAACTTCACGGCCATTTTCGACCTGAAACGTCAGCATACCGGAGAAGTTTTTCATTTGACGGACAGCCAGATCATATTGCGGGTGCGATGGCTATGGTTTCCGCACCTGAATATTGACGATTGCTCATAATTTATTGTTGTTCGATGATCAGTTAAATATGGTTACTGGCACACTATATTTTATCCAGCCACAAATATAAAAGAACGGATGAATGATCGAAATACCCTTTAGATGGTAGATTCCATTTCTATTCTTAAAAACACGCAATCGTTTGTCCGGTCTATCCTGAACGTCCAGGGAAAAACCACATTTCTGCATCTGCAATTGAACAAAGGTCGATCCGGCATGTTGTATTGTCTTTAAACAAAGACAGATGAAACAATTACAATTCGCATAAAATTCGTTCTTCCTTTTGGAAAAATTTTAGTCTATGGCTAATAATTCATAATTTTTTAATATTTTTGTGCCGTTAATCTCAAACAACCAGACAATGAAAACTTTAGTCGCTTCACTATCCTGCCTGCTACTTGGCATGACCATGTTGGCCCAGACTCCTGCTACCATCAGATTGAACCTTGAAAAAGGAAAACTGTACTCAGTCAGGACCATTTCACATCAAAAAATCCAGCAAACCGTCAGCGGACAGGCCATAGCAGTTGACGTCCAGGCAGACAGGTTTGTCAGTTACCGTGTGCTGCAAAAAGTAAACGATATCATGACGGTCGAACTGTCATTCGATACGATTGCATCGATTGTCAACGCCCCCATGATGAAAAAAGAAACCAATTCGGCCAAACCCGGCAAAGAACCGGTTGAGAAAATTCTGAATAAGCTAAGCACGACAAAGATTCAGGCAAAAATCTCCACTTCCGGAAAATTTATCGGTTTTGTCAATTACAACGCCTTCAAAGATAACGTATTGCTTGTGCTGGATTCCATTCCAGCCTCAAAAAAGGATGAAGCAACGCAGCAAGCCAATATGCTGATCAAAGAATCTGCTGTAAGAAGCATGATAGAACCGTTGTTTAACTACCTGCCTGAAACAGCCGTCAAAACAGGTGATAAATGGGACAACAATTATATGGTGACTTCCAACGATATTGCCTCCATCGTACAAACCACCTCCATCCTGAACGGAACAGAAAACGGGACAGCTTCCTTTGCCGGAAGTTCACAGTTGGAGTCTATGCCTTCGACTGACCCGAATGCTCAAATGGTTCAGGAACTGAAAGGGACAACAACGTTCAACGGTGTCATCGACCTGACCACAGGTTTGACCTTGAAAAGAACAGAAAAAGGGCACATCGACGGCTCCATTTCCGTGAAAAACGCCGGACAGGATATGAAGATTCCCATGATAATCGATTCAGAAACCGAAACCAGCATGAGTCATTAAGTATTGAATCACAACACCTCATTTACATGCATCGCACACTATTACTGGGACTGTCATGCCTTGCCGCATTCAGTGTCAACGCCAGACAAGTTATTACCGGAACCGCCACCGATAAGGAAACACAACAGCCGGTTGAGGGAGCACAGGTTAATTTGCTTCAACTTCCCGACAGCGTTCAGGTCGAAGCCACTCAAACGAGTTCCGACGGGCTTTTTATGTTTTATAAAGCAGACAGTGCCAAGACTTACTGCCTGAAATTCCAGCACGCCTTGTACAAGCCTCTTTCTTTACCGGTAGCCCAGAAAAAGGGTAGCATGATCAACAGTGTCGGGGCTGTCACCCTCGAACCTCATCAGTACAATCTGAAGGAAATTGTCGTCAACGGCAACAAAATGATGGTAACCGAATTAGGTGACCGGACCGTCTACAGCATCCCGGAAGGCATCCAAAAGACCTCTACCGATGGTGTTGATGTGTTGCGCAAAGTGCCGTCCGTTCAGGTGGATTACCTGAATGAGGATATTACAGTAAACGGCAAGTCGAACATCAAGATTGAGGTGGATGGCATTTCCAGGGACAAAGGGTATCTGAAACGGTTACACCCTTCCCAGATCAGCAAAATGGAAGTCATTACGAATCCGTCAGGAAAATATGATGCAGACGTCGATGCTGTCATCAACGTGGTCACCAACCCCGCCATGCGTTATGGTTTGAAAGGCATGTATTATGCCGGTGCCTTCCCCATTGCCAAAGACGGCTATGTCGGAATGGGGAATGCCAGCCTTGACTACGGGCTGGAAAAGATTTCCTATTATGTGGCTGCCAACGGTGCACTACAGAAAATTGGCATAAATTCAGACATGTACCGTGAATCCGGTAGCAATACCATCGATCAGAATGCCTCTCAAATGATCAATGCCGGTATGAGCAGTGTCAATATGGGATTCATCTATGATCCGGATGAGCACAACGACATCAATTTCAATGTTGCTTATAACAATACCGGCTACAAACTCGACGGATCCACCTGGAACAGGACTGAATCCGATGGGCTTAGCAGCCTGCTCAAAACAACCAGCAACACCAAAAACACCAGTGGCGGACTGACAACCTCACTGTTTTACAAACACGCCTTCGATAAGAAGACACAGCATGGGCTGGAAGCAGAAATAAACTATTACAACAGCCTCGGGAATCAAACTAAATCGAATTTCCAGAACACCTACTACAATCCTGCCGATTCCACCACGGAACTTTACCACATTCCATGGCAACAGGAACGTTCAAACAGTACCGTACGAAACCTGTACGGACAGTCAAACTATACCTTGCCTTTCGACAGCGTCTATTTCTTCAACGTAGGCATCAGTGCCAATTACAACCGGTACATTACCGACAATACCAGCCTATCGTCCTCTATCAAAGACCTGAATTACACCGATCTAAGGCTGGGCAGTTACGCCGAAGTATCCCGCAATTTCAGTAATGGTTCCCTCAGAGTTGGGACACGGTTTGAAAACTCCAGAGTGGATTTCACCAGTTCCAACCCACACTATTACCGCTCCATCTTGCCCTATGTCAACAGCTTGTATAAGTTCAATGGTAACAACAGCCTTAAGCTGGCGTATTCCAGAAGGGTCATCCGCCCGACTTCAACCCAACTCAATCCTATGGTCAGTGCACTCGACAGCCAAACCATCAGCAAGGGAAACATAGACTTGAAGCCAGCTTACAGGGATAACTTTCAATTGACCTACGACTGGAAGCTTCCCATTAAAAAGGTTTCATTCAACATTTCCCCTCAACTATATTATGAATATCAGACTGAATTGATTCAGACCATTATCAGCCAGAACAGTGTGACTAAGAAGTTTGAAAGCATGCCGACCAACATTGCCAACGGCTATGAATATGGTGGCGCCTTATCCGTTAATTCTCAGATCGGGCAGATCCTGTTCAACTCCAACTTTAGGTATTCTTTCTATCACGTAGACAAATACCTCGACCAGATCGATGCCATGACGCGGCATGGCTGGAACTGGAACTCGTTTGTCATGAGCCCCTTGCCACACAACTTTCAATTCATGACCATGCTCTATATGACTGGTCCCGTCCTGAACGGCCAGACCGAAACCAAAACATCTTCGATTTTCCTGCTCGGCCTGGGTAAGCAGTTCAAGAACAACAGCGTGTTACGCCTGATTGCCTACAACCCGTTGACTAGTAATTTTTATAAAAGTACCACGACGATCAACACCGGTTCACTCTATCAGGTACAGCACAACTACATGAAGAAAGACTACGGATTCCTATTGATGTACGTCTATTCATTCAAAGTCGGCAAATCCATCGAACGACAGAAGCGGACAGTTGAACAGCAGTCTCAGGATAATATGATCAAGTTGCCGATGACCTATTAACCCTCTTTTCATCCAGTTAGCAAAAGCTTGTGTATTTTGATGAGAAAAGGTGGTTTCCATTTTGCATTATACGTTTTACCATCTATACAAACAGCTCATTCATTATCTAAAAAAATAGATCGTACGCATTGACAAATAACTGTATTATGACAAAGTTGGTTTTAATCAGACACGGAGAATCTGTCTGGAACAAGAAGAATGTGTTTACCGGCTGGGTCGACGTTCCCCTTTCTTCGAACGGGATTAGCGAAGCAATAAAGGCCGGCGAGGAATTGTCAACCATCCCGTTTGACATTGTCTTTACGTCCGTACAAGTCAGGGCCATCGAAACCGCGATGATCGTACTGGCCCAGAATCTGGGAGACAAAACGCCTGTGGTGATGCATGACGAAGGCAAGATGAAAGACTGGACAACCATCTACAGCGAAACGATGATCCGAAACATCATCCCGGTGTATAGTGACTGGCACCTGAACGAACGGTACTACGGAGAATTACAGGGAAAAAACAAAGCTGAAACAGCCAAACAATATGGTGATGAGCAGGTGCACCAATGGCGCCGGAGTTATGATGTTCCGCCGCCCAAAGGGGAAGGCCTGAAAGACACGGCCGAACGGACCATCCCATTTTTCAGAGAGCACAT
>JAUZOU010000208.1 GCA_030706285.1 Bacteroidota bacterium | reverse complement strand
TTGAAGGGCTTGCTGGGACTTTCGCCGATAGAATTTATCAAGGAAACTCGAATCAAACGGGCTACGGAACTGCTTGAAACCGGTAAATTCAATGTGTCGGAAGTCAGTTTCCAGATTGGGATGAACGATGCACGTTATTTCAGCAAATGCTTCAGGCAGAAATATGGGATGACGCCTTCGGCCTATAAAGACCAAGTGTTGCACGGTATCCGTCCGGAGTCAGACTGACAAAGAAATTGATTGCTTTTTTTAGGGAAAAATGGTAAGAACAGCAAAAGGCATGTCCAGGTGATGAACCTGAACATGCCTTTTGTTGTTATGCTCCTGTATGACCTGTTTCAACCTGTCAATGCTGATGAGTTGGCTTATTGTTAAGACAAGTTGGATTTAGTTTGTGCCAAATTTCATAAGCTTTTTGCCAAATTTCGAACTAACTTCTTGTACCAAAGATTCTATTTTTGTTTTTTGAACTGTCCGGTTATTTACAAGAGACGGTTCCCATTCAGGATGCGAAATCAACTAACCTTAATTCAATCATTCATGAAAAAATCACTACTCCTTGCTTTAATGCTGCTCATGGCAACGAGCACCCTGTTTGCGGACAGGAGCTGGAATCTTCGAAAATGGAGTGCGGCGACAATTGACAGTCTGACGGCGGATACCGTTGTCAACTGGGTCAAAGAATCCAGCACCCGGTTTTCGAACCGGGTAGCCATTACTGATGGCTCGACGCTAAAGGCCAAGGGGGTTCCCATTGTGGAAACAAATGGCCTGACTTTTGGAGCTACCAGTGCAAGCAAAGTCCGTATTGACTTTGGTACGAATCCGGACAGGCTGATGCTTAATGGTTCAGGCCTTAAGCTGTATGTCCCGAATTGCCTGGTCGGAGATACCATCTATATGGTAACCTTGACCGCCAGTTCGACGACAGCCCGCGGCGTCACAACGTCATCTAACCTGACCCGGTTAAATGCTCTTGCCACATCAACGGATTCTCTTTACAACAAGTTTCTTGTCACGACAGCTGGTACAGCTACATTTACCACGACCGGAGGTTTGCATTTCCGTGCCATTAAGGTCAGAAGTGCCAAATCGCCGATTCTTGACTCGGCTATGATCAATGAGAATTTCAGTACACATACGACTGGTTCGACAGCGTTGGTCCATGGCTTTGCCCAATCTACGTATTATGTTGTTACGACTTCTGCGATACCTCCAACCACAGGTACAGCAGCCTCTGCCACAGCGATTATTGATACTGTTAATCAGGTTATGACGGTAACAGGCAGCGGAAGTGGCAACAGAGGTGCAGGCGTTACCATTCCGACTTCCGGAAGTGAAAAATATGTCCAGCTTGATTTCAAATGGTTTACCGGCAATCCTGGATCGGAAGCCAACAAACTGGTTGATATGAATTTCTGCGATGCTTCCGGAAATTGTATCTTATATTTTTATACAGAAAACTGGACTGGCTCCAGCAACCATTTCCACTGTCTGAACCTGTCTCCGACGACGATTCCATCAGGATCCAACAGAGATGTACCGTTGGTTGCGATCAATGCCAACAAGAATACGTTGTTCGGCCAATCGACGACGGCTCACAATTTTGGGGTCAATACTAACTGGTATCATATTATTGCCAGAATGGATTTTGCGGCCAAGAAAATCGTTTCACTGAAGGTCGTTTCCGGAACGGATTCTGTGACTGTTTATAATTTACCGTTTATAACAACAGTTCCGACCAGCCTTGCAAAAATCAGTTGCGCCACTTACCGGAATGCGTCAGCCAACTCGAACGGCACCGGTACGAGCGGTAACGGATCGAATGCCTATCTAGCCTATAAATTTGACGATATTTTTACGACGTCCATCGACAGTCTCAATGAAGCTGCTTACGAAAAAACGATCCAAAGCAATTATCTGAACAATGATCTGTCATTTGCAGCAACGATGACTGCCGGCACCAAACCTGCTGCAGGCGCTTTGGGTTATGCTTCCGGCGCTCAGAATGCACTGACAGGTGCTATTGCGACGGCCAAATTCATCCGTGACGATGATTTGTCGACAGCAACGGATGTTGCCAATGCCCGGACAAGTTTAAATACGGCAATGGCTACTTTCGATGCCGCCAAACTACCGATCAGTGACGAATATCTCATTTCGGTCAATAACAAGTACTTGCTTGCTACGGATACGTCGGCTACCTGGGTAACTGATAAGAATTTCGGTACATTCTTTACTGTAACGACCAATCCTTCAGGTTATGTATCTTTCATCTCCGAAAATAAGTATCTGACGGCCGCCGGTAAATTGAGCGCGACAGCTGCCAGCTACCGCATGATGGTCAACGACACGACGTTTAAACTGAATGATCTCGCCTCAAGAACCAATTATGTAAAAGTTGATACCATCAATACATTTATGTTGGCTGCTGTTCCTGGTCTTGTTTACAAAGTACAGGAATATTTTCCTAACCTACATGTAACAACGCTGCCGGCAGGGTGGGGAACCGATAAATACACCAAGTTTGTTTCGACGGCCTTGAATACCATCAGTGCGGCTGCGATAACAGATACTATTAAAGGCGCTTTAAAAGTGACCGGTTCAGGGAGCGGTGATCGTGGCATTGCTGTCACTATGCCAACGACCGGCACCGAAACGATGGTTGATGTGTCCTATGTCTGGAAAAGTTCTTCCGTCATGACGGAATCCAACAAACTGGAAGAAATGAATTTGACAGATGCCAGCGGAAATTCCATACTCTATCTATATACAGAGAACTGGCCGGGTGAAAAATGTCACATTCACTGTCTGAACCTGAAGCCGGCTCAGACTATCGGAGGATCCAATCCGGGAAATCCAGATGTAGCTATTGCTGCCAATCTTGGGACGTTGCCCTATGGAAAGGACTCCCTCACTATGCCGATTGACACAACTTATAAGATCAAAGCACGTCTGGACTTCACGAATAAGGTAATCGTTTCCCTGTCGATTACAGGTAACGGGAATAGCTTTACTGCAACCAACCTCCCGTTCATCAGCACGGTTCCGGCGTCTTTGTCCCGCATAAACTTTGCCACTTACCGTAATGCCAACCAGAACGCTGGTGGAGTCGGTACTGCTGGCAATGGCTCCACGACATCCATGACCGTCTATTTGGACAGCGTTGAAGTCAGTGTGACAAAAGCAAAGGAAAAGGAAGCTTATTACAAAGTCTATAATAAAAATGTTCTTGGTCAGGCTCTTCCGTTGATGCAACAACTAGCAAGCGGCAAGACACCGGAAACCGGCATTCTTGGTTACAAAGCCGGTGCAAAGACAACGTATGCTACGGCTGTCACTTCAGCTAAATCCGTTTATGACAATGCGTCTTCCACGTCCAGTCAGCTGATGGCTGCCTATAATACAGTTGTTTCAGCACTGAATACCTTTGATGCTGCCAAAACCGCTGTCTCTGCCGATTATCTGCTGAACAACAAGGGCAAGTTCCTGGTGGCTACAGATACATCAGCCCTTTATGCCGATACCACTTTATTGGGAAGTGGTGCTGCCCAGAAGAAATCGACTCTCTGGACAGTCAAGACAGATGCCAGTGGTCATGTGACCTTTATGAACGGTACGAATTATCTGCAACCAAACGGGAAAATGGGAGCAACGGCATCCAACTACCGTTTCTTGGTTAATGATACTACCTTTAAACTGAATGTTGTTGGTACGTCCAATTACTTAACCGTTGGTACAGACAGCAGCTTCAGCCTGTTCTCACTAACGATACCGATCAAACCTGTCGTTCTGGCTGCTTTGCCAACAGGGGCTGCTGTCGATACGACCGGTGCCATGATCAAGGTTTCCTACAACCAAAAGATCGCCATCAAGAATGCCAACGGCATTAAGGTGAACGGTGTGGTTGCTCCTGCGACAGCGACCGGTAAACAGTTGATTTTCGATGTCGACCTGGCCATCAAGACGACGTACACGGTGACGATCGACTCGGCTGCCATTGTTAATCTGGACGACGAAACGTTGGTTGCCAATGCCCTGACATACACGTTCACGACATATAGTCCCTATCTGCGTGACAAGCAGACCATGCTTGGTGCCGGAGCATTTGCCGGAACCTATGCGTTGTTTGGTCCAGGCAGTGCCAATGGCTATACAAACCTGTACAAACAGATTGCCGGTAATGACAAAGATTCGCTGTGGTGTGACCTTAGCAATTCGTTGTATGCACAGTACCAGATGATTTTGGCCGATACGACCAATAAAGTCTGGAATCTGAAGAATGCCGGTTCAGGCAAATACCTGACGTATAATTCCACGACTGGAAAACTGGCCATGTCTGTTAGTCCGATCGGATGGCAGATCTCTCTGAATGCTTCGAGCCCTTCAAGTAATGACTACATGAGCATTTATACATTCTGGCCGGGAGTCTCCGATAAGGATACCAATTATCAGAAAGCCATCCGTGTCGATAGTATGAAGATACTGACGCCTGTAGCGAATGGAACCATTACGACAACCGACTTTGTCATTTGTCCGATGCTGTCATTGACAAAGGCTGACATACAGAATTACACGACGACCAGCTACATCAAGATTGGAGCCCGGAATACAGGAGAAGTTTATTGTCAGGTTTCAGGAGACAATAAAGTGTATGCATCTTCTGCTCCATCTTCAACCGAAGGCAGTCATTGGAAAGTAAAACGGGTTCCGAATGGACGGTATATTTTCCAGAATCGTCTGACCGGTGGTTATCTGACCTATTCAAATGACTCGACTGTATTGACATCAGCAACGTACACTCCAGGTGCAGACAATCAGGAATGGGTTGTGATGGCTCATTGCGATAAGAGTGGCGTTTATTATCATACCATCCAGGGTAAGCGGCTTGTTCTTTGCGAAGGTACTTATTATGGCGGTATGGCTTGGCTGACCCAACGTAATAGTGCCAATGCTACGGCAAGTTCAGGCGGTTGTGCTCGTATGTGCTTGGTAACAACAGGCGTAACGTATGTTGCCGGTGAGGGTAAGCCGACCATTTCTGTCCCTACGGTCGGCTCGAAATCTATCACCATCAGCTGGAATGCCAACAGGGAAGCCAACAGGTATATTGTCCGTGCTGCTGATACGTTACTCTACAGCAAGGGTGATTCGATCGGCAATGATCCTGTGACCGGACCTATTTACCAACAGATTCCGTACTTAAAAGATTCGCTTTGCTTCAGTGTTGATACCTTATCGGAACTTAACAGCAAATTTGCCAACCTGAAAACCGGCATCAACTATTATTTCACGGTTCAGGCTATGGATTCCACTGGTTTGCTAGGTGTCATGTCTGATATCAAGACGATTCAGACAGTGCCGATGAATCAGTTCAAACCGGCTGTCCCGACCGTTGGCGAAGTAACCATGAAGACAGTTGCCTTGTCATGGTTGAAGAATGAAGAAGCTACCGGCTATGTCGTTTCTTATTGGACAAAAGCGGACAGCAGCGACACGAAGAAAATTACGACGAAAGAGGCAAGTTGTATTCTTCCGAATATTCTGGCCAGTACAAAAGTCTGGGCGACGTTGACACTAAAGGCTGATACATTAACCAGTATTCCTTCCGATACGGTTACA
>JAUZOU010000207.1 GCA_030706285.1 Bacteroidota bacterium | reverse complement strand
TTTTAAGGAATCACCCCGGTTGTTGCCTGCGTGGAAACGGCAAGCTGAAAAAGAGGGGCTATCTATTCGTATAGGGCGCTGGAATATACCAGGAAAGCCTATCGCCATTTTGGTAAAATTCGAAGATTATTATAAGCAGCGAGATCAGATTTTCACGGATATCTGGACGTGGTTCAAGGTTGATTCGCTACGGGCTTTCGGCGATTATGACGAATCCTGCATGTTTGCATGGGCCTGTGGAACGGTTATTCGCAGCTTTGTGACATTCAATAAGTTATCCGGTTCGAACGTCGTGGCTCATTTTGACGAATGGACCACAGGGATGGGCTTGCTGTATTGCAAGCATTTTCTGCCTGACGTGGCAACCGTATTTACAACCCATGCGACATCGATCGGACGCTCTATATGCGGAAACAACCTTCCGTTGTACGATTTCCTGTCTGATTATCATGGAGACCAGATGGCCAGACAACTGAACATGGTTTCCAAACACTCGCTTGAAAAAATAGCAGCCCAGCAGGCCGATTGTTTTACGACAGTCAGCGATATTACGGCCAAAGAATGTGCCCAATTGATTGAACGAGAACCGGACGTCGTCACACCGAATGGATTCGAGCCGTCGTTTGTCAAAAAGGGGAAAGTGGCCGAAAAAGCCAGAAAAGAGGCCAGAAAATTGCTGGTAACAGTGACGGAGGCACTCATTGGCTCTGAGTTACCAGACGATACACTCTTTGTCGGTATCAGTGGACGATACGAAATGCGTAACAAGGGGCTGGATGTCTTTATCGATTCCCTGTATCAGCTTCAACACCAACGAACCCTGCAACGGGAGGTCGTCGGTGTGATCATGGTTCCGGCCAACGTCACCGCTCCCCGTCAGGAAGTACTTGAACGCCTGAACCATCCTGAAATTAAACAGGGCGGTCCGATCTATTGTCCTTTCCTGACCCATTGGCTGAACGATGTACCGACAGACCGTCTGATGAATATGATTCGCTACCGTGGTTTCAAAAACACTCCGGAAGAGAAGGTGAAACTGGTCTTTGTACCCTGTTACTTGAATGGCGAAGACGGGATATTCAACAAATCTTATTATGATTTGCTGTGTGGATTTGATCTGACGGTGTTCCCGTCCTATTATGAACCATGGGGCTATACGCCGCTGGAAAGCATTGCTTTCTCCGTGCCCACCATAACGACCAATCTATCCGGATTTGGAGCTTGGGCAATCAAGCAGGGCGATGAAAAAAGCATATCCGACGGAGTGGCTGTGATTAACAGAACAGACCACAATTATGCAGCTGTCGTAAAAGAAATTGTCATGAATGTGCTGGATGTTTGCCGGATGAGCGATTCAGAACGTTCATTGATCAATATCCGGGCCGGCGAGTTGTCCAAGAAAGCGTTATGGACCGGTTTTATAGCTGAATATGAGAAGGCCTATTCAGTGGCCATCAAACAAAACCAAAAAAAGAATAAGTCTCTGACACATAGATAAAAGCTTGTTTGTACATTTGCCCTGAAAAGAGTGAACATAGCTGAATGAGTGTCAGATCGTCATTAATATAGCTTCATATGAAACGAGCATGCGTACATAAGGCGTTCAAGCCAATGATAAGACTGGCATGCGGAGTCCATATGACCTTAATGAAAAAAATTGAAAGGATCATATGAAAGTAAAAGTAACGAATGTCAATCAAACAGATTGGAATGAAGTAGTTATCAAGTCAACTATGCCGGCAGGGTTGGAGATCCTGAAGGAAATTGTCTATAACCTGAGGTGGGCATGGCATTATCCGACAGCTAAGTTTTTCCGCAAATTGGATCCTGATGCCTGGTTTGCCTGCGGGAGAAATCCGGTCACCTTTTTGGAAATGATTCCTTATCAACGTCTGGAAGAATTGGCTGGAGATGCGACCTTTATGAAACAGCTCAATGACATTTATGCCGATTATAAAAACTATATATCACAGCCGGTAGACCAGACAAAACCGAGTGTCGCCTATTTCAGCATGGAATATGGTCTTACCGATGTGTTGAAGATTTATTCCGGCGGGCTTGGTGTACTGGCTGGAGATTACCTGAAAGAAGCTTCTGACAGTAGAGTCGATTTGACTGCCGTCGGATTTTTATATCGAAACGGCTACTTTACCCAGACACTCTCGATGGACGGGCAACAGATCGCTGTGTATGAACCGCAGAATTTCAGACAATTGCCGATTGTACAGTTGAAAGATGCAATCGGAGAACCATTTGACCTGGTTGTCAATTTCCCTGGCTATACGGTCCATTGCAATATCTGGAAAGCCATGGTTGGGCGTGTCACGTTGTATTTGATTGATACCGACCATCCGCTTAACAGTGAATATGACCGTCAGATTTCAGCTGAATTGTACGGCGGAGACTGGGAAAACCGTCTGAAACAGGAATACCTCCTGGGTATTGGTGGTATTCAGCTGCTGAATAAACTCGGCATCAAGAAACAGGTTTACCATTGCAACGAAGGTCATGCGGCACTGATCAATGCGCAGCGCATGGCGGACCTGGTTGCAGAATATAAGTTGACAGCCCAGCAAGCACTGGAAGTGGTCAGAGCTTCGTCGTTGTATACCGTTCATACACCGGTACCGGCCGGACATGACCAGTTCGATGAAGGACTGTTTGCCAAATACATGTCTGGTTTTGCTGCCAAAATGGGTATGAACTGGAACGACCTGATGGATATGGGCCGCGAAAACCCTGGAGTTGCCGGTGAAAAGTTTTCAATGAGCGTGTTTGCCTGCAATACCTGTCAGGAAGTGAACGGCGTTAGCTGGCTTCACGGAAAAGTCTCTCAGGAAATGTTCAGCTCCATCTGGAAAGGTTATTTTCCAGAGGAACTGCATGTCAACTATGTAACCAATGGCGTTCACATGAGTTCTTGGACAGCTTCGGAATGGCAGAAATTATATACTGAAACGTTTGGACCGGAATGGATCAACGATTTGTCCAATGCCAAACGTTGGGAAAAAATCTACTCAGTGAGCGACGAAATGGTCTGGGAAACCCACCAGATACTGAAGCGCAAACTGATTGATTACATTAAGTCCAAATATGAGGAAAGCTGGCTGAAGAATCAGGGCGATCCGTCACGGGTGGTCACTGTCCTGGAACGCATCAACCCGAATGCCCTTATCATTGGCTTTGGTCGCCGTTTTGCCACGTATAAACGTGCCTATTTGCTGTTTACGAATCTGGAACGATTATCCAAAATAGTCAACAATCCGGATCATCCTGTCCAGTTCGTTTATACCGGAAAAGCTCATCCTGCCGATGGCGGCGGACAGGCATTGATCAAACGCATCATCGAAATCTCAAAGATGCCCGAATTTCAGGGTAAAATTATCTTCCTTGAAAATTACGACATGACATTGGCCAAACGGTTGGTTTCCGGCGTGGATATTTGGCTGAACACACCGACACGTCCGCTTGAAGCTTCCGGGACATCCGGTCAGAAAGCAGAGATGAATGGTGTGCTCAACTTCTCCGTACTGGATGGCTGGTGGCTGGAAGGGTATGTGAAAGGTGCAGGCTGGGCCATTACCGAAAAACAGACCTATGAGAACGGCGACTTCCAGGATCAGCTTGATGCAACGACCATTTACAGCATGCTTGAAAATGAGATCATTCCGTTGTATTTTGCCAAAAATCAGAAAGGGTATTCGCCGGAATGGGTTATGTGCATCAAGAATTCAATTGCAAAAATTGCCCCTCGTTTCACGACCAAGCGGATGCTGGATGACTATCTGAATAAGTTCTATTACAAGCTGGCTTCACGTTCCGCCTATCTGACTCAAAACAACTTTGAAAAAGCCAAAGAAATCGCTGCCTGGAAAGAGCAACTGGCTGAACGTTGGGATAACATCACGGTGAACAAGGTTTCGACACCGGACATGGGTGGACATGGAATGCATGTCGGGGATGAATACCACATCGAGATTAGGCTTGGCAATGTCGGCCTTGAGCGGGCCATTGGCGTTGAGTTGGTTATCGTCAATCGGTCACCCAATAATACCCGTGTGCTGAAGACGGTCGAACTGAACCAGACTAAGGCCGAAAATGGGACCTTGACGTATGAAATTAATTACAAGGTCGTGCGTGCCGGAGTGTTCACCTTTGCTTACCGTATTTTCCCGAAACATCCCGATCTTCCTCACCGGCAGGATTTCTGCTATGTAAAATGGGTTAAATAACGTCGAATCCACTCAAACTTAACTGCCTTATGACTATCAGACATTCAATTCTGTCCATCTTTGTTGTTGCAATAGCCTTAACAAGCTGTTCGAGGCAATCAGAAAAAGACCTGATTGCCGTTGACGGATTACGGGCGGCTTTTAATACAGCCTATAATGCTCAGAATACGCAGGTTCTTGATTCCATCATTGATGAAGACGCCATCTGGTCAATTCCAGGCGAACCATCTGTCATTGGTAAAGACAGTGTGGTCGTTTCTTATGACAGCCTGTTCGCGAAGTCTCATCCAATCATTGACGTGAAAGCCGGTGATCTTCAGCTTTGCAAAGACTGGGCCATCCTGACAACCGAATATACCAAGACGGATTCGGTTAAGACGGATTCGGCGACTGTTGCCAAAGAAATCACCGGGCATTACCTGATGGTATTCAGGAAACATGCCGGTGGCAACTGGAGAATTGCCCGTGCCATTTGGACAGAACCGGAACAGTAACCAGTAGACTAATCAATTACTTTTTGCTGTTTCAACCAGTCCAGGCAGATTGCTTTCCACATTTCGTGATACCTGAACGTTTTATTGTAGCCCCAACCATGCCCACCTTCCGGGAAAATATGGATGGAGGCCGGAACTTGATGCTGTTTGAGCGCAGTATAAAAACCGACACTGTTTCCAGGCAGGACGACCTTGTCGTCATCGCTGAGCATGAGCAGGGTAGGAGGCGTTTGGGATGTCACGCGAAGTTCATTCGAATAATAAGCAATCGAGTCGGCATCGTTGATGGATTGGCCCAATAAGTTGGTTTTGGATCCCATATGGGTCAAATTCGAGTCCATGGATATGACGGGATAAAACAAGATCATAAAATCCGGACGCGCATCTTGGGTAAAATGGGTCCCGACGGTGGAAGCCAGATGCCCTCCGGCAGAAAAGCCACTGATACCGACTTTTGTTGGATTGATGCCCCATTCGCTGGCACGGGTGCGGATAATCCGGATGGCCTGTAAGGCGTCTTTGCTCGGGATGAAGGCATGACCGTTTGGTAAGCGGTATTTTAAGACGAAAGCCGTAATCCCGTTTTCGGAAAACCAGGTAGCTATTTGAGACCCTTCATGAATGGAAGCCTGACAGATGTAAGATCCTCCCGGACAAACCAATACGGCAGCTCCAGTATTCTTGCCGGCAGCAGGATAGACAGTCATGGATGGAACACTGATATTCGAAATAATGCCGTTCCGGCTTCCTTCCGGGACTGTGATGCCATTGCTTTCAGGCACACCCGATGGCCAGATGGCAATAACAGATTGATTTGACTGGGCGCAGAGGCCGGTTGCTGCAAACAGGCAGGCAATGAAAAGATATATTCGGCTTTTCATGAGTAAGCGGTATAAAAAGGTTATA
>JAUZOU010000206.1 GCA_030706285.1 Bacteroidota bacterium | reverse complement strand
TCCCTGGTACTGCGGCAGCCTGAAAAAACCAGGGCGGAAATAAGAACAAGCGTCAATCCTTTCAGGGTTGATGAAGCTGATTTTTTGACAGAGAGGCGTTGTTGTTGACGTATCATATTAGTTATTGGAGTTTGCATTGGTTGAATCATAGGTCCCGGATTCCACTTTTTTTAACAGATTGGCAGATGGATCGCCCATTTTAGCTGCTTTCTTCCATTGTTCCCTGGCTGCGTCCTTTTCATTATTGAACCATAAAATGTCACCATAATGTTCGAGCACTTCGGCATTCAATTCCGAATCATTGGCCACAGCCCGCTCTATGTAAATTCTGGCCAGGCTGTATTGACCCTCCTTGAAAAAGATCCAGGCAAATGTATCCAGATAGGTCGCATTTTTCGGATCAGCCTCAACGGTCTTTCTCGACATTTTTTCAGCTTTTGGAAGATCTCGCCCTTTTACAGCCAGATAATAGGCATAATTGTTCAGGACAAGCAAATTGCCGGCAAATTCATCCAACGCTTTTTCGTAGTAGGTAAAAGCACTGACAGTATCTTTGAGCACAAAGTACGTATCGCCGATTATTCCATATAATCTGGAAACAAATTCTTTATCGTTCGGGTTGGCCACTTCTATCGCCTTCTGGAAAGCGTCAAGACTCTTTTGGGTTTTGGACTGGTCGACCTTGCCTTCCTCTGTCTCCGACGTCCAGGATAGCCCCAGATAGAACCAGAAAATCGCCTCTTTCGGGAAATAGGTCAGCGCTTCGTGGCAGATATTCCTGATGGCATCCTGATTATTATATTCCAGATTTAATTGCAGGTAGTTCTTCCAGGCCTTCAGCTCATTCGGATTCAGATCGAGCACTGTCCGGAGTTCATCTTTGGCTTCTTGTTTATTACCCGTTTCCAGCAACCATTGAACATACAAATCACGGATTTGGTATTCATTGGGATGCCTTTCCAATAGCAGGTTAAAATAAGAACGGATTCTGACGCTGTCTCCACTTGCCATTGATGACGATAAAATCGGTGTAAAAATGCTCAGTATGGTCTCAACATCGGTATTCGGATTGGTCAGCACCAGATTCAACTGATTGTTGGCTGCTATACTGTCTCCTAACTGGTTGTAATAATCGGCCAGTGAAAGGGAGATGGAAGGATTACTCGGATCCATGGTCTGAGCCTGCTGATAAACACCCCACGCCTTTTTCGGCTTCCCAATATCCATCCAGGCGTCTCCCAACAACAGCACATAATCGACATCATAGGGAAATTCGCCCTGCAACGATTGAATCTCCCTGATAGCCTTTTTGAATTGACCGGATTGCTTGAATATGCGGTATTTTTCGTAACTGACACTTTCATTTTTTCCGATGAGCCGCTCGACAAGATTGAACGTTTTTATGGCAGATTTAAAATCGTTGGCTTTTGTATACAATTCAGCCAACTGATATTGGAGATTCTCATCATCAGGCCTCAAAAGGACAAGTTGTTCGTACAGCTTGGTGGCATCCGGCACTCTGTTCATGGAAAGATACATATTGGCCAATCCGAACGCATACCACTCATTGGTATTATTAAGCCTGAACGCCTTTTCCATCGTATTCAAAGCCTGTACAGTGTCGTTCAGACTCCGGTAATAGGTAGAAAGCTCGTACCAGGGCTGGGGATCCAATGAATCCAGCAACGTACAATACCGGTAATATTCAAATGACTCAGCGTACTTTTCCTGAAGCTTCAGATTGACAGCCTGCTGAAAATAATAATCAAACAGTTTTCTATCCTGCTCATTCAAGTTGGAGGATTGTTGTGTGGCAGTCCGTTTAAGAATACCGGACGAACTCTTCCTGGCCGCACTGACAGGCAGCAACAGCAAGAACAAAAGCAATGGAAGCAGTGCACGCTTATACATACCTTATTTTTTGCCTGTGTGTCCGAACCCTCCGGATCCCCGTTGAGTGTCACTCAGTACTTCAACCTGTTGCCATTCAGCCTGCTCATGTGAAGCAATGACCATCTGGCAGATTCTTTCTCCATCCTGTATCAAAAAATCGTCTGAAGACAAGTTGACCAGGATGACACAAATCTCACCTCTATAGTCAGCGTCAATGGTTCCTGGTGCATTCAGCACGGTAATGCCCTTTTTGATGGCCAAGCCACTCCGGGGGCGTATCTGTGCTTCATAACCTTCAGGCAATTCCATAAATAGTCCGGTCGGAATCAGTTTTCTCTCAAGAGGTCTGAGCAATACCGGTTCTTCTATGTTGGCCCTCAGGTCCATTCCTGCAGAGAGCAGGGTTGCATACTCAGGAAGTTCGTGCTTGGATCGGTTGACGACGTTGATCTTCATTAGTCGGAAAGATTATTTTTAATTTTTAACTGACAAAAGTACGAAAAATCGATGAATAGCCTACGAGTACCGATTTTTTAAGTGTTTTTATCTATTGTTTTATCTACATTTGCAGCAGGAGAAAAAAGTGGTACAATGCCAACTGCCTCCTTTCCAAGACACTATTAATTTGTGAATTTATGAAGAAACAATGGTTTGCCTGCTTATTGTCAGGACTACTTTTTGTGACGTTTCTTTCTTGTTCGAGTGATGATACTCAATGGAGAGACGAGAACATTGCGTATATGGGAAAAATAGCCAAGCAAGAAGGCATCAAACAACTAGGAGACTCCATCAATGGATTTTCCGGTATTTACTATCAAGTGCTGCGATCCGGCGATACAACCACAGCCCGGCCTGTGATCGGAAATGTTGTAAGAACGGTCTACAAATGTTATTTGTACAATGATACGACAGCCTTTGACAGCAATGACAATTACAAATCGACTGTCGGGAAAAGCATAGACGGATTTGACATCGCCCTTCAGTATATGCACGTGGGGGATTACTGGAAGCTGTACATTCCTTACAACCTGGCTTACGGAACATCCGGAACGACAAGTGTTCCTGCCTATTCCATGTTGGTTTATTACATCTATCTGAAAGAAATCGTATCCGAAAACTGATTTCTATGCGATAGAGCCTTTCTGCTCGAACCATAAAAAAACCGTTTCAAACATAAGCTGTGTTTGAAACGGTTTTTTTATGGTCTTTCCGCCGGACGGGCGATGAAAAGTCTGGCTAATGATTAAAGCGCTTTCAGGAGATTCTTGATGTTGACCTTATCAGCAATGATGCCGTTCAATGCATCGATGGAAACACGTTCCTGAAGCATACTATCCCGGTAACGGATCGTGACGGTTTTGTCGTCCAGTGTCTGATGGTCGACCGTGATGCAATAGGGCGTCCCGATAGCATCCTGACGACGGTAACGTTTGCCGATGGAATCCTTTTCATCGTACTGGCAATTGAATTCGAACTTCAGGTCCTTGATGATGTCGCGGGCTATTTCAGGCAGTCCGTCTTTCTTGACAAGCGGCAATACGGCCAGCTTGACAGGTGCCAAAGCAGCCGGCAGTTGCAGCACGACACGGGATTCTCCGTTTTCAAGTACTTCTTCCTTGTAGGCACCACAGATAATACTCAGGAACATACGGTCTACACCGATAGACGTCTCAATGACATACGGCACGTAACTTTCGTTCAACTCTGGATCGAAATAGCGGATATTTTTGCCGGAATATTTTTCATGACTGGACAAATCAAAGTTCGTACGGGAATGGATGCCCTCCACTTCCTTAAAGCCAAACGGCATTTCAAATTCGATGTCCGTTGCGGCATTGGCATAATGAGCCAGTTTGTCGTGGTCGTGGAAACGGTATTTCTTATCACCCATACCAAGCGCTTCGTGCCATTTCAAACGGGTTTGTTTCCATTTGGCAAACCATTCAAGTTCGGTGCCTGGTTTAACGAAGAACTGCATTTCCATTTGTTCGAATTCCCGCATACGGAAAATGAACTGACGGGCTACGATTTCATTACGGAAGGCTTTACCAATCTGGGCTATACCGAACGGAAGCTTCATACGGCCGGTCTTCTGCACATTGAGGTAGTTGACAAAAATGCCCTGAGCCGTTTCAGGACGCAGGTAAACTTTCATGGACCCTTCAGTAGTGGATCCCATTTCGGTGGAGAACATCAGGTTGAACTGACGGACTTCCGTCCAGTTTCTGGTTCCTGAAATCGGGCAAGCAATACCCTCATCCAAAATAATTTGCCTGAGTTCTTCCAGGTCGTTGGCATTCAATGCTTTCGAATAGCGGCCATGTAAGGCATCGCGTTTGGCCTGATGTTCCAGGACACGAGCGTTGGTGGAACGGAACTGTGCCTCATCAAAGCTGTCGCCAAACCGTTTGGCCGCTTTTTCCACTTCCTTATTGATTTTATCGTCGTACTTGGCGATCTCATCTTCGATCAGGACGTCAGCACGGTATCTTTTTTTAGAATCCTTATTGTCAATCAGCGGGTCGTTGAACGCATCCACATGTCCGGACGCTTTCCAGATAGTAGGATGCATAAAAATGGCAGAATCCAGCCCGACAATATTTTCATTCAACCTGACCATAGCGTCCCACCAGTATTTTTTGATGTTGTTCTTCAGTTCGACACCCATCTGGCCGTAATCATATACGGCTCCTAACCCATCATAAATTTCACTGGAAGGAAAGACGAAGCCATATTCCTTACAATGTGAAACTATTTTCTTGAAAACGTCTTCTTGTTGCGCCATAATCTAGTCCTTTTTAATTTTCCAAGGCTGCAAAGTAAGTGATTTTTTTGGATTATATTTGTACTTTTGGTACCCAAAAGTTCGTATAATTGAAGTTCATCTATGAAAGACCCACATAACGAGGAGGAAGATTTACAGCCAGACGATTTGCCTGGCGTTTCACAAGATGAGACCAAAAGTGCTGCAACCGATCCGGAAGAAGCCGATCTCGAAGCAACAGACAATACTCACTCTGATTATCAGGTACCAGACATGAAGGATGACGTCGTCAGGCATCATTTATCCGGAATGTATCAGAACTGGTTTCTCGATTATGCCTCCTATGTCATTCTTGAACGTGCCGTCCCCAATATGACGGACGGACTTAAGCCGGTACAGCGCCGTATTCTTCATGCCATGAAACGCATTGACGACGGCCGGTACAACAAGGTGGCCAATATCATCGGACAGACCATGCAATTTCACCCCCACGGTGATGCCTCCATCGGTGATGCGCTGGTACAACTCGGTCAAAAAGAGTTACTCATTGACTGTCAGGGAAACTGGGGCAATATCCTGACTGGTGACGGTGCTGCAGCGCCCCGTTACATCGAAGCCAGACTGTCGAAGTTTGCCACTGACGTCCTGTTCAATCCTAAAACAACCGAATGGAAACCATCCTATGACGGCCGGAACAAGGAGCCTGTCAGCCTGCCGGTCAAATTCCCGTTGCTCCTGGCTCAGGGAGTTGAAGGTATCGCTGTCGGACTTTCATCCAAGATCCTTCCTCATAACTTCAACGAACTGATCGATGCATGCATCGCCTGTCTAAGAGGAGAATCCTTTGAATTGCTGCCTGATTTCATTACAGGTGGATCTATGGACGTGACCAAATACAACGACGGGGAACGTGGCGGCTCGGTTAAAGTCAGGGCCAAGATCAGCAAACTCGATTCAAAGACGCTGGTCATTACTGAAATCCCGTTCGGAAAAACCACGACCACCGTCATTGAGTCC
>JAUZOU010000205.1 GCA_030706285.1 Bacteroidota bacterium | reverse complement strand
TTTTACGAATCAACCCCCTTTTTATTATGAATCCACCCCTCGTACTTCTTATCCGGAAAGCCTTAATTTGCTTTGAATTCATACCGGATCACGATACAATGAAACCCACTCTCCTAACCTCATTTCTATTGATGGCCAGTTCTGTTTTTTCACAGACAACCATTTATCCTTATATTGTGGAGCCAAAAAAATACCCCGATTACTATCGACGGTGTTTTACAGCCCCGACACCTAAAGAAACATTCATTGATACCGTCCGTTTTGTCAGCGGAAGATATGTCGAACCGACCAGAGCCAACCTGTTTTACGGCGATTACTACAGACCAAACCAGGGTTGGATTTTAAACCAATCCTACTTTGATTTCCTTTCTGACATTCTAACCATGAACAAAGAAAAAATCGGAGCATTCGACATAGCTGGATACGGTCCCGGAAGTCCCTATAGCGGAAGCTTCGGCCAAAAGGCCATTCCGTCAAACAGACTCGAACTGTTGAATAAGCTGGGAGTCTTGTATGTCGGCAACAGTCTGGGAGAACAGGACGGTCGATTCTGGGCCGATCAACGCCAACTGATGGAACCATACAGCCGGGATCCCAAAATCCAGCATACCATCTATCTGGATTATATGCGTCAAAATGCAAAGGATTACGGATACAAATTAACTCAGCTTTCAACGTATTGGGGATTTCACTATATGCCCAAAGACGGGTATGTGTCTCTTGCCGGTTCGGAATGCCAGAATAAAGATCGCGTGGCTCAAATGCAGGTACAATATGCGTTTAACCGTGGCATCGCCAGACAATACGGTCTGCTGAGTTTCGGCGATATCTCAGTTTTCAACACCTGGGGATGGAAAGGCAATACGTCCGATCCATACGGAGGTACCAGCTATGCCTTGATGCGACGGATGATGGCTCTACAATTCCAATACAACGCCTGGATTCTGGGGATCGAATCTGGGTGGGGAACAATGGCCGATCCTCAGCCAATCGGAAAAATCCAGCTGGGAATGTACAATTTGGTAAACACGCAACTGCCCAATCCGGGAAGCATGCATGTCCCTGTCGCTTTCCTGACCGATTTTTTCTCAGGATGGATGCCACCTTATCATGATACATACCTTAAATGGGGCTTTCTGCCTTATGAAAAAGGACAATACCTGACCCATTATTTGTTTGACATGGTCTACCCCAACTATCAAAACAACGGCCAGTCCAAAGACGAAACGCCGGCTCTCGTTCCGAATCCCTACGGAGATGTGGATGCGTTGCTATCTGATGTCCAAAAGGAATTGCTTCTGCAATACCCTGTCATTGTAATTGCGGACGAATTGGTCACCGATACCGGCGAAATGAAAGACAATCTTGATTATTATGTTCAACAAGGCGGCCATTTGGTTTTGACAGCCGTTAACGCACAAAAAATCTTTCCGGCCGGTTCTTTTTCATCCTATGTACCAGTTGCCGGTGGAGCTTCCGTCAACTATAAAGATACGGTCCTGACCGAAACAAGCAGTTTTTTATTGTGCAGCCCTCTATTTGCTGATTATCATATCATTGCTACCACCAATGGAAAGCCGGTAGCCATAGAATACACCAAAGGCAAAGGGAAATATACCATTCTGTTGACTGACTACGGGATGAGCAACAGTACCGGAAAACCAAGCCTGTTAAAGCAAACGAGACTGATTGTCAGCGATATACTATCAGGCAAACAGCTTTTTACAGCCGGCAAAAACTTGACCTGTACGACAGATATTCTAAATGACAGTACTTTCATTGTCGGCATTTATAATAATTCACTCAGCCAGCAGCCAATGACCGTTCAGTCTAAGATCGGTCCTGTCAGCTCGATAGCCGAATATTCACTGGGAGAAGATTTGACGGACGAAGCAGGGTATACGCCAACCGGCAGTACCGTCGTTTATGGCAGTAACTCAGCTACGGCCATCAGGGCACTGGACGTCAGGCTCTTTAAAATTACCGTTCATCAGCCGTCGGTAAAGGCCCTTTCTGAAATCAGCTATCCTACATTGCCGCAACATAAATACCTGGCTGTCGACAATTTCTTCCAGCTAAAAAATACCATCTCCGGATTTCCTCACTTCTTTCATCATTTTTCAGGCGTCAAAGTCGATTGGGACGCAATTGGAAAGGCTGAGAATAAAGCGTTTAAAGACAACGTTGTCTGGATGAATCACCAAAAGCTGGAATTGGTCGTCGATTTTTGCAACACGTTTCCGGTAGCGGATTTCAGACCGGAAAATGTGATTGAGTACTATTCACTCAATACAAAACTGGCCAATCTAAAAACAAACCTGCAACTGTTCAGCGGCAAGAAGACCATTGTGCTTCCCGAACCCACCAACCAGCTGGAAGACACCGGACTGGAAGAATTAAAGCGGCTATGTCTGAAAATGGGTGCCGACGTTTTAATGAAATCCTGTAAACCGGTTCAAGGAAAAGCGTGCAGCTACGACGGGACAAAAAACGCGGCCGATTCAGCCTCCCTCGTCTATCTGGAACCGGCCGATTCAGCCATCGATATGACAGCCCTGAACAAGGTTTACCAGGCAACCCCGGTCGTCTTTAACTACCACCTTACAAGTTGGGACAGTATTTATCACTGTCTCGATGCTGTGATCAACAGTAAAAAATTGGCCGTTTCGCAACAAAATCAAGTACAGGATAAAGAGCGAACGACAGCCAGTGAGAATGCCTGGAAACTGGTTTCTTTCCATAACATCCAATGTCTGAAATCCGAAATTCTCAATCATCAAGATGATTTTTTCAGCTATTTCGGTGGAGTCAAAATTGACGGATCCTATCTCTGGAATCTGAGTGAAGAAGCGTGTAGAGAAGAAGGGAGATGGCTGAAAACGCACCAGGTAAAAGTCATTGTCGATCTCGTCCGTGAAATCAACCATTATCCCGGTCTCACCTGGACAAAAGAACTTGATTCCTACGGTAAAGGGAAAACCATGATGGATAACATTCTTCTCAAGATGAAGCTGATCGGCAGCAAGGACATCATCATCGGTTCGCATATGCGTTGTGAGTTATGGTCCGAAACCAGCTACACCAATCAGACAAGCATTAAAAACGGGATGAAAACATTTATTGACTCAGCTGTTTCCAAAGGCATTACAGTACATATTCAACACCGCGAATACCAGAATTATCCTCAACGGCTGCTTGCTTCACCTACTGAAACAATGAGTCTGATAAACAGCTTTTCCGGTACCAGATTTGCCGCCAACCTGGGTGTTTATTCCGACCCGGTTTACCTTACCGGACTGGCCAAAAGTAAACTTGGATTAGTCATCCTCGCTTACAAAGGAGACTCCGGTCTCGATTGCCGGAATCCACTATACAAAGGGATGTACAACAAATCCAAACCGGATTTGAGTACGGTGTCAAACTTGTCAGTGCCAATGATCCTCGATGCAGAATATCAATCCTGGGATGAGGTGCTTCTTGATTGTTCAGCCTTGGGCTGGTCTAAAGTCGTTAAATAAATCTGAAGGACTCATGCAATCAAAACCAGTACTAATCTATCTCTTGCTAACGGTTTGTACGATCGTATCAGGGCAGGAAAAAAGAACCTATCAGGTAGCGTACAATGACTACCCGATCCAAAAGACAGAAACCGGCTGGTTATTGCCTCAGCAACCCGTATCAGTAACCACCAGCGAATCTGTCGTTTCAACAGTTCCAGACAGTTTGTTCGGCTCAGCAACACTCACGATCAGCCATGCCGGAAAAACACAGTATTACTCTAATCAAGGCGATACAACCAGTTGGTTGGGTTTTACCGAGCTTTCCAAACGATATGCCTTTCATCAGTCAACGTTTGACAGTTTCTACGAGGAGGAAGTATCGGACAGCCTGGACGGTTCATTCGGAAAAATCAGTTACAACAAAATCGTACGCCCTACCGGGAAAGGGACTCTTCAATTGCCGGGAATCAGCTATGAGAATGCTCAACAGGTAGAATCCACCGAAACAATCAGGGAAAACACTCAGAAAGGATTGATGGTTAAATGCCGGAAATGTCAATCATTTTACCTCAATAGTTCACTGCTTCCTGTTCTGGAATATGTTTCCGATACGTTCCGGATAAATTCGACCAAAAGAGTGATCGAGTTTATCCTATTTGACAACTCCGTAATTTCTAAGATAAATGAGCCAAAAACATACACCATCGGAATTTACCCCAATCCGGTTAAAAACAAACTGACACTGACAGACCAGGGTACTATCATTGACAGGATAAGGATCTTCTCGGCAACCGGTAAATTGATGCAGACCGGCAAACCGACCGGCTGTAACATCGATGTTTCCGGATTAACCTCCGGCATTTATCTGTTAGAAATCAAAACAGGAGAAAAAAGACAAACAGTTAAGTTCATCAAACAATAACTGTCTGAGTTAATCAATTCATTCATTTTTTAAATCATCATGCTATGAAAAAATTTTTCACACTCATCTTGGCTTTCGTTGCCATCTCTGCCTTTGCAGAAACGACGCCAAAAGGAACTCTTGAGACCGACAAAGCGGCCTTGTTGGAAATTTATACTGCGCTGAACGGCGCCTCATGGAGCAAAACCGTTGACGGAACAGAAGTCACATTCAACTGGAATGCTGAAACCGATATCGTTGATTTTATCGGAGTGACCATCGGGACGATAAACGGGATTGACCGTGTTACAGAACTCGATCTGAGCAATGTCAACAACCTGGAAGGGGAAATCCCGGCTGCTATCGGGAAATTGGACGGTTTGAAATCCATCAACCTGGACGGAAATCTCTATCTGTCAGGCTCTATTCCCGATGAATTTTATGATATGATGTCACTGGAATCCATCCATATGGCTAATACCTCGCTCTCCGGTACTATCAGTAATAAAATCGGGCGTTTGACAAATCTGAAAACCATTTTCATGGAGAAAAACAGTTTTATGACCGGCGGCCTTCCTGACAGCATCGGATTGTGCACAAAGTTGGATTATGTGCGGATAGCTGACTGTCCCCGTATGACAGGGACCATCTCGAGTCAAATCGGCAACTGTACGGCGTTGACAGTCTTTCAGTGTGAGCGCAGTAATTTCTCAGGACCAATTCCTGAAGGAATTGCCACATTGCCCAATCTGAAATACCTGAACATGAATTACAACAATTTCACCACCGCACCTAACTTCGCAGCTACCGGCGCGCGTTTCCCCTCTGTTATGGCCGAATTGCACCAAAACCTGATTCCTTTCGGATACTTGCTCCCGTTAAAGAATTATACCCGGTCGCTGACTGAAACCGGTAACACCTGGTACTACCGGTTCATCGACCAAAAAGCCGGATTGATTTTAACAAAAGATACGATAAAAGTCAAAATAGGCGATCCGCTTGTTCTGACTCTTGACGAGTTGCTTCCAAATAACGGAGGTATCTCATTCAGGTGGTTCTTTAATGACAACAACATTAGCAGCGATAAAAATGTAAACCTGACGATGAGCAATGCGACCGCCGGAAGTTATTACTGCGAAATCACGACCGACCAGGATATCCGTAGTTCAGGTGTTTGCCCACTTTGCGGTTGGCAAGATGCAGAAAATACGATTAATCCGCGTCCTGCTTATATGGCAACCAACACGACTGCCAAACTCATTGTCCAGGTTGACAACGGTTCTGCCA
>JAUZOU010000204.1 GCA_030706285.1 Bacteroidota bacterium | reverse complement strand
GCAACCTCTGCCATCGACAGCCTGTCCTTTGGCTCCAATTCAACCACCATCACGGTCAATTATGACGGGACAACAGTTTACGTGGTCAACCCACTGGCTTTTGAAGGTGTATCAATCACGGTAGACGGCGCTGATGTTACTGTCAAATCGACCATTGATGAAAAAGGCATTAATTATTGTCTGACAGGAACGACTTCGAACGGTTCATTTAAACTTTACAGCGAAAAGTCATCCAATCTTTTGTTGAACGGCGTCAACATAACCAATGACAATGGTCCGGCCATCAATATCCAATCCGGCAAAGCCATTTACACCACTCTTGTAGACGGAACAGTCAATAGCTTGGCAGATGGGATAGCCTATGCCACGGCTCAGTTAAACAGTGACGGCTCCTACGAAGATCAGAAAGCCACGTTCTTTAGCGAAGGACAATTGATCTTCAACGGGACAGGCAGCCTCACCATTGCAGGAAAAGGGAGCGACGCCCACGGCCTTTGCAGCGATGATTTCATCCAGGTTGACAACGGCAGTCTAACTGTTTCCAGCGCTGTGAAGGACGGCATCCACGGAAAAGATGGTGTTTACATCAAGGGCGGAACAGTCAAGGTAACCGCAACGGGAGATGGAATCGATGGCGATGAAGGGGTAGCCAATATTTCCGGCGGTTCCGTAACCGTTATTTGTGCATCAGCCGATGTGAAAGGCATCGCCAGCGACAGCACCATAGCCGTTTCCGGAGGAACGGTCAACGTCACCATGAATGGAGCACAGTCAAAAGGATTGAAAAGCAAACAGGCAATGACGCTCAGTGGCGGAGACATTACCGTCAAGACAACAGGGGCTGCCGTACTGACAGCTTCCGGCAGCGGTTATGATCCATCCTATTGTGTCGCTGTCAAAAGTGATGAGGCCGTTAACCTGAACGGATCGAATGTGACCGTCAACTGTTCAGGCGCCGGAGGAAAAGGAATTTCTTCAGAAACTGCCGTTAACATGACCAGCGGCACTGTCAACATCACTACCATTGGTAACGGAGCAACCTATACGAATGCCACAGGTACGGCAGACGCCTACCGGGCCACGTGTATTTCTTCGGACAATGCCATCAATATTCTTGGAGGCACCCTGACGGTTTCCAGTTCTGGTACGGCAGGAGAAGGTATTTCTTCTGACAATACCCTGACCATCGGCGATGCCAGCAATTCGCCGATCGTAAATGTGACAACATCCGGGACCAAACTTACAATATCCTCTTCGAGCAGCCAGGGAGGCACCGGCGGGGGACCTGGCGGAGGTGGAGGTCAAAGTACGGGAGACTATGCTGAGCCGAAGGCCATCAAAGCAACCGGAGCCGTCACCATCAATAATGGGACAACAACCATATCTTCAGCTGACGATGGTATAAAATCGACAACATCCATTACCATCAACAGCGGGACGGTCAATATAGTCAAATCGGTTGAAGGGATGGAAGGGCCCGCTCTGACCGTCAACAACGGAACCGTGTCGATCGTATCTTCCGACGATTGCTTCAATGCGACGAAAGGAAACGGAGGTGAAAGTAACGATGGAAGCTGTCTATATTTTTACGGAGGAAATGTTTCAACCAGCTCAACGGCCGGAGATGCCATTGACAGCAACGGCAATATTGTCATGACCGGTGGAACGGTTGTCGCACAAGGGCCGGCATCCTCACCGGAAGTTGGCATTGATGTCAACGGGACATTCAACATCTCCGGCGGTGTACTTATTGCGACAGGACCTAGTGCCCAAAACATGGAAGCCACCAGTACGACATCTTCTCAATATACAGCCTTAATCACATCGACATCCTCAATCGGTACGAATTTGTTGCACCTTCAGGACGCCAGCGGCAACGAATTGTTTACGTTCAAACCTGTCAGAAGTTCTTACTACGTAGTCTTTTCATCGCCAAGCCTTAAAAGCGGATCGTCCTATACGTTGTACACAGGCGGATCAACAACAGGAACCAGCATGAATGGTCTGTACAAAGGTGGCGTTTATACGCCAGGGACGGTGAAAAAAACGTTTACGATATCCAGCAAGGTTACATCAGTTTCTTTCTGATTTTTTCAGGAAGCTGTATGGGTGGGTTACAGCTTCTGTGTTTGGTGAAAGGCCGTCTCGATATCAAATGGGTGTCCCAACAGTTTTCGTCGTTCTGAGACTCTCTTCGATAAGGGACTGCCTTTCATTTCTTGTTTGCCAATCGAATGTGCTTCTACCGTCAAAACGGAGTCACCTCTACATCGGACGGTTGGGTATACGTTTTCAGGAGCCGTAGGGATAGGTCAACGGCGTCGCTCAGTCTATCTTTGCCACCGGCCGAATGAATCACCATCAACAGGGTACAGGTTTCCATCGTCAGTTTGGTTCGTTCTTCATCACTGGTAGGCGTACCGATGCAACCAGCCTCATCGCGGTAAACAGGCAACCCTTCGATATTGAGCAAGCCTCTGCCGATAGCATGGAAGGGCTCTCCCGCCCGTCCGACTCCAATACTCAGTTGTCCCTGAACCTGATTTCCGTCAAAACCGCCGATAGAAAAACCAGTGCGTATGGAAACCAGATTGATCATATCGACCAATGTGCTGATTTTATACAATTCTTTGTCCTTCAAGAGCCTTCGGCAAAGCGCTTCGGCTGAAGGCCGGTACCGGTTGGGATCCTTACCTAGTTTTTTATACAGCTGCCTCATCTCATAAATACCGGGCAGTTTATTAATGTCTTCCACCACATATCGTTGCCTGAAGCTGCCGGTTTCGGCTGATATTTCCTTCCAAAGTGATTCATTTGAAGGTGAATTGTGCACATGACACCGGATCATTGTCCCGGCATAATTAGGTGCAGCCTCACGGATAACCGGTTCTATCGTCAATTTCATGTCTGTCTGTTGCTGATTATATCTGTGCAAAAATAACAAATGCCGGCTCCGGTTGTCATAAAACAAATCCATTTTGTATCTTTCCACAATAAACGCGCACATGCCCCCGCTACAAGTTTCGGGGAATGTGCTCACCGAACTTGATTCTTACCGGCCGGACGTTATCCCCGGTAAAAGTGATGAATACTGTTACTTATGAACGCAAAAGACTATTTTAAGCACGACCGGTTTGCCGCTACAACTGGTGTCGAACTATTGGAAGTAAAAGCAGGCTATGCCAAAGGCCGTTTGGTCATCAAAGATAAACACCTGAATGCCGGAGATACGACTCAGGGAGGAGCCATCTTTACCTTAGCGGACTTTATCGTCGGAGCAGCTAGCAATTCTCACGGCAAATTGGCCTTTTCACTGTCCGGGTCTGTCAACTTTATGAAAGGAAGCGGACCCGGCGACACACTTTATGCGGAAGCCAGAGAACGGTTTCTGCATAAACGGATCGCCTGCTACCAAGTCGATGTAACCAATCAGCACGGAGACCTGGTAGCAACCATGGAGGCGACTGTCTACCGGAAAGACGTACCGATCGATCTGACCGTGTAGGCTGAGGCAAAAAATGGACCGGACAAGAGTCCCCCGGTTCACCGGCAAGTCTTTCGAGTTAACCGGTAAAATAGCTGATGTAACCGAATAGTTTGTCCCTATCTCAGAAAATTAAAGGATCTTTGGCCCAACATTTCAATTATGAGTTACAACGAATCCATACAACATATACATCTGAATTCCAACGGGAAGCACTTGCTGAAAATTGTCCTGCATCTATTTTTGTGGCTGGTTTTCTTTTCGTTGCCGATGGTCTTCAGGCCCAGAATGGGCATGGTCCCCGAGCACAGAGGTCCGCTTCCTTTCATTCCTCTCCCTATCTTAATGAACAACATCTTCCTGATGATTGCTTTCTATGTCAACTTATTGGTGCTGATGCCCAATTTGTTCAATAAAAGGAAATGGGGCTGGTATATCTTTTTTAGTTGTTTGTTTTTAATGGGGAGTTTCTTCATTCATGACTTGGCCATTCAGATTGAACAGCTGGCAGGTATGAACATCAGGCCGATGGGTTATCATCACGGAGGGCCACCGGAAGGATTCGAATTTAAGCCATTTTCGTTCATCTATACCTTTATGCTGATTTGGGCTGTCAGTATGGTTTATGTACTGATCGTCCAGCTTCAGGAATCGAAGCAACACGCCGAAATGGTACGTGCCAATGCACTTCAGTCAGAATTGTCTTTTCTGAAAGCACAGATTAATCCGCATTTTCTGTTCAATACGCTGAATAATATTTATATGCTGACCCTGAAGAAATCAGAAGATGCACCATTGGCTGTCATGAAACTGTCCAACCTGATGAGGCAGCTCACCGATGATACCGGCGTGGATTTCGTTCCCTTCACAGAAGAAGAAAAATTCATTCGAGGTTACATTGAGCTACAGCAAATGCGCCTGACTGATAAAACAAAAGTCAGATATGAAACGTCGGGGAACTTTGAGACCCTGCGCATCGCTCCAAGGCTGTTGATTCCTTTCATTGACAATGCGTTCAAATATGGCGTCAGCAACCGGAATGAATCTGAAATCGTCATCCGTTTCCAGTTTTCCGGAAGCACGCTGACCTTTACCATCCAAAATGCCATTCATCCGGTAACATCCGACAGTTTGGAGCAGTCCACCGGCATAGGCCTTGAAAATGTCAATCGAAGACTTGATTTGCTGTACAAAGGCAACTACTCGCTAAAAAAGACACAGACAAAAGATTCTTATCTCATTCAACTTATAATCGATTTATCAAGATGACCTGTATTGCTGTTGACGATGAGCCATTGGCTCTTGAACTAATGGAGACCTATATTTCACAGGTTCCTGGTCTTGAACTGAAAGAGACCTTTACCGACGCAATATCAGCGTGGGGCTATTTACAACGAAATCCGATCGATCTGATTTTTCTCGATATTCAGATGCCGGATATAACAGGTATTCAACTGGCCCGGTCTCTAAATCGCCGTCAACCAATGGTCATTTTTACGACAGCGTATAGTAAATACGCCGTTGATGGCTTTAATGTGGACGCGGTGGACTACTTACTCAAACCGTTTGAGTTCAGTCGCTTTCTTGAAGCGATCAAAAAAGCCAAGGAATACAAGGATCTGCATGATGCCGGAGCCAACGCAACGGAAGACCCAGCCATTTTTGTCAAATCCGATTACCAAAATTTACGGATTGGCACCAAAGACATCCTGTACATTGAAGGGTTTGATGACTACATCCGGATTCATCTGGATAGTGGTAAAAGCATTTTCACACTAATGAGCCTGAAAAGCATACCGGAAAAACTGCCTGAAAACGAATTCATCCGGATTCATCGCTCCTACATTGTCTCCATCCGGAAAATCCAACGGATTTACAACCAAATGGTCTTGTTGGGTGAAAAAGAATTGCCAATTGGCAAGTCGTATGTTGATACCGTTAAATCATTATTAAAGTAAGTATATGCGCTTTCATTTCTTATTACTGGCTTTAGCTACATCTACCGTCGCTATTGCCGGAACAAAAACATTGTCTTTCAAACAAGGAGTCACTATTGATGGTAAAAATACGGAATGGGCTACTCCGTTGCCCAACTTCGACAAAAACACCGGTATCAATTTTGATGTGGCAAATGATGAGAGACAACTCTATTTGATCCTTCGTATCGCCGACAATTCGCTCCAACAACAGATCCTGCAAAATGGGCTGGAAATCTGGATCAAT
>JAUZOU010000203.1 GCA_030706285.1 Bacteroidota bacterium | reverse complement strand
CGGCACTGGTTTCAGTTTTGGCGGAAACAAGTGTTCCTGCTGTCATCAGTGAAGCTAAGGCGGAAACAACGATTTTTTTCATAGTTGAATGGTTTAAGCGTAATGATCCGTTATGGATTGGTTTGTTGATAGAGTGCCTGAATTTGTCCTGCATCCAGTGGCGTGTCATAGACGTTCAATGAGTGTAGGTTGCTTTTGAACGGGTTTTCCCCGTCAAATTTAGTGCCTAAAGTAATGATTTGGCAAGGAACGACACGTAAGAAACAATTTTTTTCTGCCATCAGCTTACCGTTCAGGTAAATCCGTTCCATGTACCCGTCAAATGTGGCGGCCAGATGAAACCACTGGCTCCCGCTAGTCATGGTTGGCAGTCCCTGGTCTTCGTATGACCCGTGATGCATGGTGATGCCTCTTTCCTTGTTGCTGCCGTAGCCGAAGATGATCTTCTCCAGTTCTCCGTATGCCTCGTTCAGATCGAGCAGGAATTCGTATTCTGAAGGTTTTTCCGATTGAATCCAGGCCGCAATGGTGTAAGGACAATTGCCATTCATGGTAGCCGGCAGCCCGAAATCCGAACGGAAAATCTGTGTACCGTCGAAGGCAAACGTTTTTTTACCTTGTACCAGTTTGACCGGTATGGCTGTTGCTGTTGCGTTAAATCCTTGTTCCGGATTAGCCAGGTTGTCTATCCGTCCAAGTCTGTCTCCTTCTTTATACTGATCGGCATTGACTTCTATCAGAAGCCCTTTCCGTTCAGGTACCGGCGTCGTTGCTTGTCCATTGAACGGTGTCGTATTTTCCCGGAAAGGATCCTGTCCGTCGGAAAAGACTTTCATATTCCAGATGGCTGGGAACAGTCCGTTTTTCTCATTTCCGGTAAAAGTCAGGCGAATGTATCTGGTCTTGACATCTCCATGATCGATCATCGGACTACCGGCCGTCAGGTTGGCTCGCCGGTCGGCAAATACGGTCCATTCTTTTTCATCGGTGGAGGTCTCGATCAGGTATTGATAAAAAGAGGTTGCATACTCGAACTGTGTCCAGATGCGTTTAACCGGCAAAATGGCCTGAAGGTCGATCTCGATCCATTCACCGTTCCTGCAGTCGGCTGCTTTCCAGAGTGTAGCGTTGTTGTTGTCGGTGATGTACCGGGGACGGAAATCTTCATTATACCAGGATGAGGCTTTGACGCGTTTGTCGAAGGCCATGTCCACAGACGGATTCGAGTTGGGTTGCAGGAAGCCGATACCTTTATGACTGGCTTGTACTTTTTCGATGCGGCCGTCTTTGCCGAATGTCAGTTTGTCGGCGCAGACTTGCCGGTGAAAGCCTCTGTTAGAATGAGGGATGTTGTGCCTATGGTAGATAATGTAGTAGTTGTTGCCTTCTTTCAGAATGGAATGATGGCCGGGCCCATGAATGGTTCCGTCTTCGTTCGTTTCGAGGATCGGATTGTTGTCGCCAAACACATAGGGTCCAAGCGGGCCTGTCTTGCTCATGGCGTATTGTACCCTGTAACTACCGTCCTGACAATAGCCGGATGAATAAGTGAGGTAATAGATGCCGTTTCGTTTGAACACGTACGGCTCTTCAAAAAAGTCTTTCGCCTGGGTGTTTGGTATCAGTACGGTGTCAGAGAAGCTTTTCATGTCTTTGTTCAGCTTCCCGGCTCCGCAACCGAATCCTTTGTAAATACCCCAGGTCCCCCAGAACAGGTAAACCGATCCGTCATCATCCACAAAACTTTGTCCGTCAAGGGTAATGGCACCCTTCACAAACCGGTCCGGAACGAGTACGGTTTCATCCGCTCCGAAAATATTCTTCCAGGGACCGGTTGATGTCTCACCAACGGCACAGTAGACTTTGCAGGCCTGACAATAGTAGAAATAGTACTTCCCATCCGGCCCTTTCATGACGTCCGGTGCCCAGATCTGAGTGGTAGACGGCCAGTTCATCGGTGCGATGGTCCAGTTGACAAAATCTTTCGAGGTCCAGACCTGGGACGGGCCACAACCACCGCCATTGCCATCTGTCGTGGTATACAGGTAATAGGTGTCTCCAAATTTCCGGATCGTCGGATCGGCAAAATAACCTGGAATGATAGGGTTGCCGGCACCGGGGCTGTTGAACCATTTTTTTGAGGCGGCCACTTGCTGGGTATATAAAGGCAACTGTTGGTTCGGATCGAAGAATTCAGTCAACAGTTTGTACATTTCCGGGTCATAGCGTTTTAGCTCTTCCCTGGTATCGATTGGACCGTGGACGCCATTGGTCTGTTCGGAAGACCGGTTGGTGTTGTAAAAAGACTGGACGGTTTCGGCAAAATATTCTTCCTTATTGTCCATGGCGTAGGTGTTGGACCAGAGCCCTTTGTCCTTGTTTTTCTGATAAAGGGCTTCCAGCCTGTCGTTGAAACCCGGCACGGCGTTAGGAATACCGGCAATCTGATACATATGGGCAAATTCATGAACCAGGATGTTTTCTCCTTCATATCTGTCACCTGCCAGGCCAAGAATGTTTTCTTCACCGCAGCTGCAGCTGTAATCACTTTCAGGACTGCCGCCGAACCCTCTGGCCCGCCAGTTCCAGAACTTGCGGGTCTCAGGCGTATTGCACATGTCCGCGTATTCTGGTAGGTCACAGACGCCTTCATTTTCGCCGACAATCATAATCCTGGCGCCTTTGTCTACCAGCGCTTTCTGCACGTCCGGACGTTTCGACAACATTTTGACGATGATTTCCCTGGCTGTCAGCAGTGCCTCGTCTCTGACTCTTTCGGATGAAATGACCGGAATGCCGTCGGCGTCCACATATTTTTTGTAAAAATCATGGCAATGGAGCGATGCCGGCACACTGGTCACCTTGGGCGTTTCAACCAGTGACGCCGCATTGGTTGTCATAATTGAAAAGAAAGCTGCCAACAACCATGTCAGGCAAAAAACAACAATTTGTTTCATACGATCATACGTCTTTTTATTCAAGAACATAATAGGCGATTCGCTTGTCGAAATGTTGTTCAGCGTCGATAAACACTTGGAACAGACAGGCTTGTTTCATGGCGCCGGGTTAAGGATTGACTTTCCATTCGATGATGCCTCCGGAATAGCCCTGACGGCCGACATCTACAACCTGAGGGCCCTTTTCGTCGGTTACCTGGCCGGCTTCCGGACGCTGAAGCTGGACAATCATTTTTAGTTCGTCTGTAACAATCGGTTTGAATGTCAGCTTGTTATATTTATTCAACTCGGTTTCGTAAGCGCTTGTGGCTTCCACTTCCTTCCAGTCGTTCCCTGATTTGTACAGGAGTTTCCAGGATTCAGGTGCCTTGTAGATAACATCGTAATGTTCGAAGGCCAGCCAATAGACTTCGACACTGGAAATGTGTTCAGGTTGGTTGAATTTGTAGCCGGCCTCTTCCTGCGTGCCGGCTTTCAGCCACCAGTAGTGGTAAGGTGTATTGATATCGGCAGAAGAAGTCGGTTCAAACTGATCGTTGACTCCCCAGACACCAACCGGCCAGGCTTTGGAAGCCAATGTCGGTGAAGGTTTGAGGATGGCCAGGTCTGCCGTTTCCGGTGTCCAGACAACCAGTTGGTCTTCTCCTCGGTTGTTCCAGGTGGAATAGGGGATGGCTTTAAACGGAACGGTTTTCTCAGAAACGGCTCCGGTCAGGGAATCTTTCAGCACTTCAATAGCCTTACCTTCCAGAACAACGACGCCATTCAGCAATTGAGGGTCGTAATGGGAACTGATGGCGACATTGCGCGGAATCGCCAGGTTGAAGATGAACTCACTTTGCTGATCTTTGCCTTCGAGCGCATAGACGATGGGGCCCCGTTCAATACACAGCAGGCCTTTGTCATAGTAGACGGAGTCGTTGGCTTTCACTCGCCTGACCGGCATATCCATGTGCAACGTAATGATGTCGCCGGCTTTCCAGGTCCGTTCAAGAACGGCGTATCCTGATTCGACAGCCGGTTTCTGCGGTTTCCCGTTGACGGCAATCGTAACAGTGGGGGTTGTGCCATCCACATAGGTGTACAGATCTGAAGGAACCGGCCGGCTTTTTGCCCAGCCGGGAATACGTAACAGCACTATGAATGTTGATTTTTTTGCAGGATTGATGTTGATCTGCACATCACCGTCCCAGGGATAATTAGTTTGTTGTGCCAGGGCCACGTTTGTGTTGCCTAGCTTGACATCCGAATGGCCCTGGACAAAAAGATTGATGTAAAGGTTCTTTTGCCTGGTGGCATAAACGTAGCCCGGCACGGAAGCCACGAAACGGGTGATGTTGCCGGGACAGCAGGCACAACCGAACCAAGGGGCCCGTTGTTGCCCGCCGTTGGAAGCCAACGGATTGTCATAGAAAAACTTGTCGCCACTCAGTGAAACGCCCGCAATGAGCGCATTGTACAAGGTCCGTTCGAGTACGTCGATGTATTTGGCATCGCCTGTTGCCAGGAAGAGCCGCTGGTTCCAGTAGACGTTGGCGATGGAAGCACAGGTTTCGCAATAATCGTTGAAATTGTTGAGTTCGTAGTTCGGACCGAACCCTTCTCCCTGGGCGCGAGAACCGACTCCGCCGGTAATGTAAAATTTCTTTCCGACTTCATTGTTCCAGATGCGTTCGACAGCTCCCAGCAGTTTTGTGTCCTGTTGCATGGCTGCCACATCGGTCGCTCCTGAAAACAGATAGCCTGCCCGGACAGCATGCCCTACGATCTCATCCTGATCCATGATGGGTTTATGATCCTGGCTGTAAGGGCTAAGTCTGTGCCCGTCTGTACCGCGGCCTGTTTCATCGATAAAATACCGGGCCAGGTCCAGATACCGTTTTGTTCCGGTCACTTTGTAGAGCTTTACCAATGCCATTTCGACAATTGGGTGTCCTGAAGGTACATGCTTTTGGCTCTCGCCAGGTCCGAAAACTGTGCAGATGAGGTCGGCATTTTTAATGGCAACGTTCAGCAGTGTCCGTTTGCCTGTTGCTTTATAATGAGCTACGGCTGCTTCATACAAATGGCCGCAATTGTACAGTTCATGACTGTTGATCCGTTCCCATTTGGCATGGCCCCACCAACCGGACAAGCGGTAACACTTGTTGGTGACACAGGTGGTCAGGTAACCGTCAGGTTCCTGAGCGGCGGCTATCAGCGTGATGACACTGTCCAGGTAAGCATCCAGTTTCGAATCGTAATGGACGGCCAGAGAATAGGAGGCTCCTTCGATGATTTTGTACGGATCGGTGTCATCAAACGGAAAATCACCTTTCTGTTCGCCTTTCATCAGCCCGCCGGCTATGGCAAAGTTGTCGAAGCGGCCGTTGATCTCACATTGGTGAAATGCCGACGGAATGGAAACAGTCCGGTTGATTTCCATTCTGGGCAGCCAGAAGTTATCGGAAAAATGGACAGCCGTAAACGGTACTTCCTGAATTTCGCCGGGTTTGACACTAGCCGGTCCGGCAGCAGGGCTGGCCTCTGCCGTCTGAAAATGAAAAGCGGAAAATGCGGTTAAAAAAACGGCTAACAGTAATGTGCAGGTATTGCCTTTGCAACACGACGCTAAATGATTCATATATAAAATTGGCGTTGGTATAGGTATCAATTGATTTTTTTCAGTCTTAAGAAAAAGCTTTCATGGGCGTCCAGAACGGTTTTGAGTGGCTTTTGAGTGGTTCCTGTTTTTTGCTTTTCCCAGACATCCTGGATTTCATAGGGCGTTTTG
>JAUZOU010000202.1 GCA_030706285.1 Bacteroidota bacterium | reverse complement strand
TGATTGAATTGATCACTCAGGTGCTGATTGACCAGTTTGGTAATAGTCTGAAACAAGCGGTTGTTGAAATCGACCACTAGCTGGTCACTTCGCCAGTTGTTCCGGAGGACTTCCTTTCCGACATCCGAGTGTTTCAGTTCTTCGGTGATGTTTCCCAAAATGCGCCAATCTCCATTCCGCCAGCGATAGATGGATTGTTTTTCATCACCCACCACCAGGCTTTTGTGTCCGCTGGCTAGGCATTCGGTGAGCAACGGTTTGAATGTTTCCCATTGCATCCGGGAAGTATCCTGAAATTCATCGAACAGGATGTGATCGAATTCTGTCCCTGTTTTTTCAAAGACAAATGACGTATCCTCTTCGGAAATGAGACTGCGAAGCAGCGCGTTCGTATCGGAGAGCAGGAACCGGTTGCTGGAATGGTTTAGCGCACGAACCTCATCGTGGATGTCCGTCAGCAAACCAACGTTGGTCAGATGCCTGATGCATAGTTTGCAGGTGTGGATACCGGGTGCGAGATTGGCACGCAGCTTTTCGGACTCATTCAGCAAAGGTATCAGATCGGATACCGCAAGCCGGACAATGTCATCGTGCCGTGGGTGTTTTTTTGCCGCCCATTTTTCCGGATCCTCCATCGCTTCCTGGACACGCTTGCCAGTGGCGATTTCTTTGTTGCACTGACCGTTGGACAGTTTCAGAAAATAGGAGGAGACACCTGTGTTACCGTTGCTGATGTCGCTGATCTCCAGTCCGTTTTCCTTAAGTTTGGAAAAATAGGCTGTCGCTGCTTTTTTCAGTTGGTCCAGCGCACGTGCCTGATAGGCCTGCAAATCCTTTTTATACCGGTCGAGAAACTGTTTGTCTTTAAGCTTTTCGTTGAGCAAAACCGACTTTTCCTTGAAAAATTCCTGAAAAATGGTCTTGCCGAATTTCCTGAGCGCCCTGTCAATTTTCCAGCTTTTCCCTTCCCGGTACGATTCTTCCATGAAATCGGTGATCCAGTTGAGCAGTAACGGATCTTCGCTGCTGTGGTCAAGCACGGCATCAACAGCCTCATCCAACACGGCTGCATCGTTCAGTTCAATGTTCAGTCCGGTGCCGATGCCCAATTCCCGTGCCAGGTTTCTAAGGACGGACTGGAAGAAACTGTCGATCGTCTCAACGCGGAAATGGCCGTAGTCGTGCAGCAGCAACCTTAATGCCTGGATCGCTCTCTCTTTGATCAGCGCCGGAGGCAAGCCTGTTTCTTCACTCAACGTTTTGGCCATACCCTCAGGTGCTTCTGAAGGATGGATGAGCCTCATTTCCCAAAGTGCGTTCAGGATGCGTTCCTTCATTTCGCTGGTCGCCTTATTGGTAAAAGTGACGGCCAGAATATGACGGTAGGCATCCGGGCGTTGCAGCAGAAACTTAAGGTATTCCACGGTAAGACGCCAGGTCTTTCCGGAACCCGCAGAGGCTTTATAGACGGTGAGCAATGGCATTGGCAACAGCGATGATGTTGACAAATATCGGTATTTGATTTGGTATGTCCATGATGGAAACGAGAGAAAAAATGGTAATTTTGTGCTCCTTTAAGCCAGGCGGCAAAAGAGTTGAACAGATGAAAGTGTGTATCGCGGAAAAACCAAGCGTTGCTCGTGAGATTGCCTCCGTATTGGGTGCCAATCAAAAAAGAGACGGATATATGGAAGGGAACGGCTACCAGGTTACGTGGACGTTCGGTCACCTGTGTACCCTGAAGGAACCTCATGATTACGCCAATCAATGGAAATACTGGGACTTGAGGACCTTGCCCATGATTCCCCCACGGTTTGGCATCAAGCTGATCGATAATGATACGTACAAAAAGCAATTTGCTACGATTGAAAAATTGTTCAGCGAGGCCGAAGAGGTCATCAATTGCGGTGATGCCGGTCAGGAAGGGGAATTGATCCAACGGTGGGTCATGCAAAAGGCCGGGTGCCGTTGTCCGGTACACCGGCTTTGGATCAACTCCCTGACGACAGAGGCCATCCGGGATGGCTTTACTCACCTCAAACCTCAGGAAGACTACAAATCGTTGTATGAGGCCGGATTGCTCAGAGCCATCGGTGATTGGTTGCTTGGAATGAATGCCACCCGGCTTTTTACCGTCAAATACGGGAAAGACAGGCAGGTACTGTCCATCGGACGGGTACAGACGCCAACGCTAGCCTTGATTGTTAACCGTCAGCATGAAATTGACCAATTTGTGCCTCAAACCTACTGGGAACTCAAAACGGTTTATCGCGATACGACGTTTTCAGCGACCAAAGGCCGTTTTACGTCGAAAGAAGAAGGCCAGGCCTTTTTGGAACAGGTAAGCCATTCACCGTTTATTGTAACCGATGTTTCGGCCAAAAAAGGGGCCGAAGCACCGCCAAGGTTGTTCGACCTGACCTCGCTACAGGTCGAATGCAACAAGAAATTTGCCTTTTCGGCCGATGAAACGCTCAAACTGATCCAATCACTGTATGAGAAAAAGCTGACGACCTATCCGAGGGTGGATACAACATTTTTGAGCGATGATATTTATCCTAAGGTGGGGCCGACCCTGAAGGGCTTGAAAGACTATGCCGGTTTGACAGCCTCTGTACTGGCAGGAAACATACCAAAGTCGAAAAAAGTCTTTGACAACAGTAAGGTGACCGATCATCATGCCATCATTCCGACCGGTGTGTATCCGATGAACATTTCGGCTGAAGAGCGCAAGGTGTATGATTTGATTGCCCGCCGTTTCATTGCCGCCTTTTATCCGGATTGCCAGTTCTCGACCACAACGGTGCTTGGACGGGTCGAAGCTGTTCCGTTTAAAGTGACCGGTAAACAGATTCTTAAACCTGGCTGGCGGGTGGTGTTTGAAAAAGAGGCGACGGCCAAAGACACGGATGGGACAGAGGAAGAAATACCCGGAAAGCCTCAGGATGAGGAACGGACGTTGCCTGCTTTTGAAAAGAACGAGGAAGGCCCGCATGTACCGGATTTGGTAGAAAAGCAGACACAACCGCCCAAACCATATACGGAAGCCACGTTGCTGCGGGCAATGGAAACCGCCGGCAAGTTGGTCGACAACGAAGAATTGCGGGATGCCTTGAAGGAAAACGGCATAGGGCGGCCATCAACCCGGGCAAGCATCATTGAAACGCTGTTTAAACGTAATTATATCCGGAAAGAACGGAAGAATCTGTTTCCGACTGCTACCGGCATCGAATTGATCCGGCTTATCAATGTTGATTTGCTGAAATCAGCCGAACTGACCGGCCTTTGGGAAAAGAAGCTCCGGCAAATCGAACGGAAAGAATACGATTCTGCTCAATTTCTTGACGAATTGAAAACCATGGTGACGAGTGTGGTGAATGATGTCAAACGTGCTGAAAAATAAGCGTTCATCGCAATTATATCACATTTTCTGCATTTTTGTGCAATTTTTATACCTAAAATTGTAAAGTGGAGTTTGCAAAACGAAACTTTCTTGCTATCTTTGGCTGCTAAAATAATTCCTCTAAATGGAACAGTATTTGGAGCAGTTTTATCGCACGCACAAGTATTTGGTGGAGCATGTGCAATCACATGTGCGTCGTCAGTTGATGGATGAAATAGACTGGAATGACCGTCTAATTGGAATTAAAGGTTGCCGTGGAGTGGGGAAGACCACTTTCTTGCTGGATTACGCCAAAGAAAAATTCGGAACCGACCGTTCTTGCCTGTACATCAACCTGAATCAGCTTTATTTTACAAAGAACAGTTTGGTGGATTTTGCCAGGGAATTCTGTCGGGAAGGGGGCAAAACACTGTTACTCGACCAGGTGTTTAAATCTCCGGATTGGTCACAGGAGCTTCGGGCTATCTATGATGCCTGTCCGGCGTTGCACCTTGTTTTTTCCGGCTCTTCTGTGATGAGACTGAAAGAGGAAAATCCCTTTCTGGGTGATATCGTGAAATCGTACAACCTGAGAGGCTTTTCTTTCAGGGAATTTTTAAACCTGATGTCCGGCAATAATTTCCGGTCCTATTCGCTGGATGATATCCTTCACCATCATGAAGAAATCGCTGCTTCCATTTTGTCGGAAGTAAAACCGTCGGACTATTTTCAGGACTATATCCATCATGGCTTTTACCCGTTCTTTTTGGAAAAACGCAATTTTTCCGAGAACCTGCTGAAGACCATGAACATGATGATTGAGGTGGATGTGCTGGTGATCAAGCAAATCGATCTGAAGTATTTGTCCAAGATTCGCCTGCTACTTTACCTGATTGGCCACGATGCTCCTTGCATCCCCAATATCAGCCAGTTGAGCAACGAAATTGAAATTTCCAGGGCCACCGTTATGAACTACATCAAGTATCTGAAGGATGCCCGGCTTATCGATACGGTTTATCCGGTAGGGGAAAGTTTTCCGAAGAAACCGTCGAAAATTTATCTACACAACACCAACCTGATGTATGTGCTTCAGGATAAACTGAAAATTGACAGACAAGCCCTCCGTGAAACGTTCTTTCACAACACGACACATCGTGACAACAAGGTTAACCAAGGGAAAAAAGACAGGCAATTTATATTGAATGAGCACATGACGTTTCAGATTTGCGGCCCTGCCATGAGTGGTAAAAACAATCCGGACTTTTGGTATGTTTTAGATATTCCGGGTGCTGGTCGTGGCAATGTGATTCCATTGTGGCTTTTCGGCTTTCTATATTGATGAAGCCGGTGAAAGTGGTTTTTAAGGTAATGAATAAGAATAAATAAACACTTATAATTTTTAAGCTGTATGACAAAAGAAAAAAAGTATTTGACCTGTGATGGGAACCAGGCCGCTGCTCACGTGGCATATATGTTCAGCGAAGTGGCTGCCATTTACCCGATCACACCGTCCTCCACGATGGCAGAATATGTGGATGAATGGGCTTCAGCTGGTAGGAAGAACATTTTTGGTGAAAAAGTACAGGTGCAGGAAATGCAATCGGAAGCCGGAGCAGCAGGTGCGATGCACGGTGCACTGCAAGCTGGTGCGCTCGCCACCACCTTTACGGCATCCCAGGGACTTCTATTGATGATCCCGAATATGTACAAAGTAGCTGGTGAACTGCTTCCCGGCGTTTACCATGTAGCTGCCCGGGCATTGGCCTCTCATGCCTTGTCTATCTTTGGTGACCATCAAGATGTCATGGCCGTCAGACAAACCGGCTGTGCCATGTTGGCATCCGGTTCTGTTCAGGAAGTGATGGATATCGCATCGGTAGCACATTTATCTGCCATCAAATCCCGTATCCCGTTTGTCCATTTCTTTGATGGTTTCCGTACCTCTCATGAGATTCAGAAAATCGAAGTGATCGATCAGGATAGTGTGGCTGCCTTGATTGACCAGAAGGAATTGAATGCTTTCCGTGATCGTGCCTTAAATCCTGAAAATCCTGTTCTTCGCGGTACAGCCCAAAACCCGGATATCTATTTCCAGGCACGTGAAGCCAGCAATCCTTTTTACGATAATGTTGTTGGTGTTGTTGAAAATTACCTTGACGAGATCAGCAAGCTCACTGGCCGTAAATACGGTTTGTTCGACTATTATGGGGCTCCGGATGCTGACAGGGTTGTCATTGCGATGGGGTCTGCTACTGAAGCGCTTCGCGAAGGCATCGACCATCTGACAGCCAAGGGAGAAAAAGTCGGTTTGGTTGCCGTTCACCTCTATCGCCCGTTCTCCGCCAAACATTTCCTGGCTGCCGTGCCAAAGAC